>NZ_JAEQDD010000021.1:0-99996 GCF_020737885.1 Microcoleus sp. PH2017_34_RAT_O_A
GAAAACAACGTAATTTCAACGGCCCACTCTTCAACCCGCGGAGGCGGGTTTTGTCTGTATAGGCGCGAATTCCATTCGCCCGCTCTTCTGGCATTCATTTCACGCCAAAATCAAAGATTATGACGTGAGATGAATTTCCGAGTTAACAGCTAAGGAACGAAAATTTAATAATTTAAACAGCTCCTACAGTCCTCTCTCCTATACTCTGGGAAGTAAAAGGAGGCAGAGCCTGGTAACAAGCAAGTCGATTAAGTTATTAAATTGCCATTCCTAATCACATCGGCAAGTCCAGCAATCAGCCGCAGATTGTCCACCCGATCGCGCACGGCGACTCGGAAAAATCGATCGCCCAACTCAGGAAAACTCAAACAATCTCGAATCAAAATCCGGTGTTGTTGCAACAGACTTTTTTGAATTGCAGCCACCGACACCGACGACTCAACTAACAAGAAATTAGCGGCCCCAGCCATTGGCCGCAAACCGGGTAAATCAGCCAAACCCTCAAACAGCTCTCGCCGAGCCCCAGGCAGCCAATCCCAAGTTTGCCGCTCAAAAGCAGCATCTCGCACCATAGCAGCAGCAGCCGCCGCAGCCAAGGCATTCACAGGCCAAGGATCGCGCAGCAACTGCCAGCGGCGCAGGATGTCGGGATGGGCGATCGCACATCCCATCCGCAGTCCCGGCAGAGAATAGAATTTGGTGAGCGATCGTAAAATCACCAAATTCGGAAATTCCTCAACTTGAGCGATCGAACTTTGCTGCTCTGCTGGCGGTAGAAAGTCCATAAAGGCCTCATCCACCACCACCATACCCAACTGCTCCAAATAAGGCCGAATCGCCTCCCTACCGAAGAGCAAACCCGTAGGATTGTGAGGGTTGTTTAGCAACAAAGCTCGATCGGCACCGAGAGCAAGAGGAACCGGGAGAGGGAAAGAAGGAGAGACAAGGGAACCGTTAGAAACCGATAAATCATCCGCTACTAACCCGTTACCAGTCTCCCAGTTCAACGATTTCAGATCCAAAGGACAATCGAGCACCTGCGCGCCGAAAGCCGAAAGAGCTCGCCAGTAATCGCCAAAAGCCGGAGTCACCAAATAAGTCGCCTCCAGCTTCGACAAATCCCAAGCCGCCCAAGTCAACAATTCCGCCGATCCATTCCCCGGCAAAATCCAATCCGGATCAACATTCAATGCCTCACCCAAAGCAGTCCGGAGCTCTCCATAATCCGGGTCTGGGTAAGCCGTGAGACTGCTCAAATGAGCTTGAATCGCAGCCAGGGCAGACTCAGGAGGGCCCAAAGGACTGATACTGGCAGAAAAATCGAGAATAGCAGAGGGAGGGCAGCCAGCCAATGCGGCTGCCCAAGCTAAATTCCCACCGTGTACAGGTCTAATCAAGACTCAGTTCACCAATTAAATTTTGGGTTCTTTCGGCGGTGCAACTCTGTCCTTAAACAACTTACCTGCGGAAAATGCAGGAACTTTAGTTGCCGGGATTTCCATCTTGTCGCCAGTTTTGGGATTGCGACCCTCCCGGGCCTTGCGTTCCCGCGACTCAAACGAGCCAAAACCGACCAATGTCACCTTGTCGCCGTCGGAGACAGCTTTCATGATTGCTTCCAAGGCTGCACTCAAAACGGCATCTGCCTGTTTTTTCGTGACACTAGCATTTTCGGCCACTACATCAACCAATTCACCTTTGTTCATTCAGAACTCCTTCTGGGATTTGCAAAATACGTTAAACAGAGTTCAACTATTAGCTGTGAGTTGTAACTGTATTGGAGTTTGGGTTGAGAGCGTTTGGGTTATCCCCTATTACTCCAGCCCGCTTCCCCAATTAAGAACTCCTGCTGAATACTAATTACCCTAGGGTAATTGGTCAGAAAAGGAATTTTTGTTTTTAGTTGCTGAAAACCCGACAGCATCTAATTTTCACTGCATTATTCTAAAGTCTTGCCGACCCTTATGGATCGGTGGAACCTTTAATTTATATGGATTCGGACAATTTTTAGAATTAATACCTAAATTTAGGTAAAAAAATACCTCTTTGGAGAGAAGATTTCTTGCCTCCGTGGATTTGAAATTTGAAAATAAGTAAAAATAGCAGGAATAAAATGTCATTTGTCAAGGGTTAAACAAAACTTTTTTTCCTGATTCCTGATTGCTTCTGAGAGAAAGAAGGTGAATTAAAAGGAATAAAGTCTGAATTGTCAAGGGGAAAAGAAATATTTCTTTTCCTCGAACCTCTTCTCTCTTCCCATTCGTGTCACCAATCGCCTAAAAACCTTTGTATCTCTATCTCTCGTTTATAGCCGAGGCCCGATCCCCCTAAATCCCCCTTAAGAAGGGGAGTAGGGGTTGACTTTGAGAAGAATCCTGTCCCTCTCCCCGGATAGTCGTTTGTATCTCTCGTTTATAGCCGAGTCTCGATCCCCCTAAATCCCCCTTAAGAAGGGGAGTAGGGGTTGACTTTGAGAAGAATCCTGTCCCTCTCCCCGGATAGTCGGGGGACTTGGACGACGCTCTTCTCTCCCGGATAGTCGGGGGACTTGGACGACGCTCTTCTCTCCCGGATAGTCGGGGGACTTGGACGACGCTCTTGTCCCCCCCTTCTTAAGGGGGGTTAGGGGGGATCTAGACTCGGCAAATCGTCAGACAGCAGACCGGCACGACTTTTGACCTTAAGTTGACACCTCTTCCTTCATCCCGATGCCCTCTTTGCCCGATGCCCGATGCCCGATGCCCCATGCCTACTGTCTGGGTTGGACGGGCTGACTGCGCTGCAACAGTTGGCGGGCGTCGGGACTGATGTTGTTTTGGTAGCCAAAGTTCGATCGATCGCTATCATCCAAAATCTGGGGAGTCAGCAATACAATCAACTCTGCCCGCTGGTTATCCTTAGTGGTGCTCCTGAACAGCGAACCGATAATCGGCAAATCTCCCAAAATCGGAATCTTGTTTGCTGTAATCCGTTCTTCGTCGCGGATAATCCCCGAAACAATCAAAGTTTGACCGTCCCGCAGGCGAATTAGCCCCGATTGCAACGATCGCTCGCCCAGCAGCGTTATCTGATTGGTGTTCGCGCCCGTGGCCAGATCTCGAGTGGAGCCCGGTGTCCTGATAATCGGGTTCACCCGCAAAGAAACAAAGCCATTATCGTCAACCCGATCGATCGCCACCCCCAACTGCAAACCGGCCTTATCTTTCACTGCCGTCGTGGTTGTGGTACTTGTATTTCCCGTGGTCTGCGTTTGCTGAGTGATGTTAGTAATTATCTCATCAGTAATATTCACATTCGCCGTTTCTCCTTCTTGAACCACCAGAGTTGGATCGGTGAGGATTTTGGCATTCCGGGTTTCAATAGTTGCCTGCAACGCCGACAGGAACCTCCTCGGATATTGCAACAGCGGGAACAGGGCGAAAGTCGCACTGCCACCCGGGCCAGGCTCGTAAGTTTCAACCCCAACTCGTCCGGGGTTACCAGTAATTGCTGTCGGGCGGAGGAACACCCCGCCACTGTTAGGTACGTTGATTAAATTGCCATTCCGATCGTAGGTAGGAGTCCCTGTTAGAGGCACGTTGATTAAATTGCCCCTCTGATCGTAGATAGGCTCCACGGCTCCTATGGGGTTGGGGACGATCGGCGGAGTCGATCGATTGTTGGGATTGTTGACATCACCGACTGTAGCCGGCCGCAAGCCACCAAAATTGAGACTTGCTACTCCGTCCTGATTGACAAAGAAATTGTTATTAATTCCGAAAGAGAAACTGCTGCTACTTCTGTTGTTTCCCAGCAAGTTGACATCGATCACCTTGACGTTGACAGCCACTTGACGGCGGCGCAAATCTAGCTGAGTCAAGAAAGCTACCGCAACATCAACTTTGCGCGGATCGCCCACCAAAGTGATCGAATTGAGCCTCGCATCCGCCAGCACCGACAGTCCCCTCAGCAAGAGCGGCCCGTTGCCATCCTTGGCACCAATTGCCTTAATGTCCGGTTCCCGAATTTCCACATCCCGCGCCGTATTTCCCTGGCCCACGGTTTGAATAGTCACCCGAGTAATGGGGAGTTGAGTTTCTGCACCTTGAGCACTCAAAAAGTTAGCTGCATCGGTAGATCTGACTTGATTGAGTCGCAGCGTCCGAACGATAATATTGCGCGAGTCCAGAGGCAAATTAGAACCGACAAAAATCGTGCGCCCGACGCGGTTGGCTTGCAGCCCGCTGATCCGCAGCACGTAGTTGAAAACATCTTGCACCGACTCATTTTCGATGTCCAAAGAAATCTTCGGCCCTTCATCGGCGCCTCCTGCTGCTCCCGGTGCGGCCGCCGGAGCGGCTTGGCCTGGTTGGCCGGGGGCCCCGCCGCCTGTAAAAGCAATGTTCAATCCCGCAGCCCTGGCCAGCAGAGCTAAAACGTCGCGGACTGGGGCATCGCGCAGCACCAAACGGGGGATGCGTTCTCCCGAACTCAGTTCAATACTTGCCCCAGCCGGCGCGATGTTAGAAACTGCGATATCTCCCAAGGGCGGCGCTACAGCCCGCGGCTGGAAAGACGGAGCTTGATTGTTCTGAGATTGTATTTCGCTGGGGAGGGGCGGGCGATCGTTCCTAGTAATAGTAACTTCGGGATTTTGCAGCATCACGCCCGGGGTTTGCGACGTGCGGACGGGGGCCGGCCGGGAAGTTGTTGGGCTCAGCGGCAGTCCTGGAGGTGGCGGAGGTACATTTTGGGCTTGGTTTAGCGAGGGCAATGCAGCCTGTGTTGCTGGGGCAGACTGCGCTGTCCCGCCCTGTCCGGCAACGCTTAGGACGATGCTTTGGCCTTGTCCGGGCACAAATTGTCCGTTGGGAATTCCGTTGGTTCCTGCCACTACAACGCGGATGCTGTTAGCTTCTAGCTGGGTGATTTCTACTGAGGAAATGCCCGGAGCTGGGTTATCTTGCCGGAAGCTGTTGCCTTGGCGCAGGCGGAGCTGGGTGTTGGTAATCGTGGCTTGGTAGGTATTGCCGCTGTTGATGCCAAAAACTTGCGGGCGATCGCCCTTTTCGGTAGCTAGGACAATATTTACGCCATTATTAGCTTGACTTACTTGCACTCCTGTGACTTTAGTCGGCGCTGCCGAGACTGGCGCTTGGGCGAGCATAACTCCGGCAACGCTGCTCAAGAGTCCTCCACTTAACCGTAGATGCTGTTTCACGTTCTCTCCTCTACACTTTATTATTTATGGGCATGGGGCATGGGGCATGGGGCATGGGGCATGGGGCATGGGGCATGGGGCATGGGGCATGGGGCATGGGGCATAGGTTATTGGTTATTAGTTATTGGTTATTGGTGAGGGCCTACTAATGTCCAATGCCCAATGCCCCATGCCCTGGGAAGGCCGATGCCCACGGAGCCCTATGGGCACATCATCTTACTGAAACGAAGGCTATATCTTCTCGATTCGAGCCTGTGTTTGAAGGAAGAAGTTAGAATGAATTCGGCAAAAAGCCTAATTTTAGATTGCCATATATTTTTGTTCGCGGCATTCATATTTTGGCGTTCTATCTTCTACCTCCTGCTGAAAAAGCAACTTTCAAAAAAGAGCTAATATCAGCAATAATACGGCTACTTAGCAGCAGGACTTGGAGCCGGAGTTGGCAGTTTTTCTTCTTGCTTTAACGGCAGCAGCGCGTGCAAGTCAAAAGCCGTTTTAATTTTAGTTTGTGGCTGCTCCACAGGGACTATTCTTCCCTTCAAAAAATCTATTTGCATAGACTGAGTTGATGTTAGCAATTCAGATTTCAAATTCCTCACTACCAACAGCGACTGCATCAACTCCAAGTTACGCATGAAATTGCGGGTTTGAGCGAAACTGCCTTCAAACTCTACCTTATATTTTTTGCGTCTGAGCTTGCCAGCCAGGGACGGCCCGAAGGACGTATCGCTGAGAATATCAGGGTCGGGAGCTCCCGGCACGGGTGCTGGTGCTCCTGCTGGCGGGACATCCGGCTCAAATTTGGTAATTTTAGCCTTGAGGTCGTCCCCTTGCACGCCGGCGTTGATGCGATTAACCAGTTGGTTCATGTCAAGCAGCAGCGTGTTAGATCCTGCGTCGCTAGCAAACATTGCCGTCACGTTGGCCCGGCGCTGTTTGGCTTCTTCTTGCTTTGCTTGTGCTTCTGACTTTTTGAGAATTAGAGTTTGCAATTCGACTTGCGTTTTCTTGCTGGCGGCAATTTTTTGTTTAATTTCGTCGCTTTTTTGGAATTCCGGGAGTACGAACTGGGAGCCGACGTAGCCGGCTATTCCGAGGCCGAGAACCGCGATGCCTATTGCTTGGACTTGGGGTGTCAGCTTAATGCCAAATATTTCCTGAGTCCCTGCTTCTTCTGCTTGTGCCCCGCTGGGAATAAACTCTGCTGTCATGGTTTTTTCACCTCTGTTTTTTCTGGTTCTAGCACTCCTTTTTCTTGAAGTGTTTCTATCCGTATTGCTAGCCCGTCTGCTTGCTTGCTCCGCAGCTCGGGGAGCAACTCGGAGGCGCCAGTCGGGCTGAGCGTTGTTTCAATTTTATATTCCACCACCGGCCGCAGTTTGGGAAGTTCTGCTGCTGCTGCGTTTGGGTTCCGCACTTGTAATTGCGTGGGGTTGCTTTTTAATGTGGCCGCTACCAGTTTGGTATCGGTGTTGAGGAAGAAAGGAGAGCGCTGGACTAGAAGCATAAAGTCGTTAACTTGAGCAAAGGTACTGGCTATCCCTGAAATTTGTACTTTTGCCACCTGTGGCGGGGCGACTGGGATAGGAGCAGCCACCGGGGTGGGGCTGGCTGGGGATGGACTCGCGCCGGGGGATGGACTCGCGCCGGGGGATGCGGCGGGAGTTGCCGCGGGCGGAGGGGGTGCTGCTGCAACGGGGGCGGGACTGGGGTCGATTTGCTCGATTTTGGCAATTTGCAGTCCGGCGGGAGTGCGGGCACTCAGGTCTTGCAGCATCGCCGACCAAGGTTTAATTTGGTCGAATACTCCGGCTAATGCTTTGTATTCGGCGGTAACTTTGTCGGTTTCGGCGTTGATGGCTTTGATGGCGTTGGCTTGAGTGCTTAACCTTGCCAGTTCTTGTTCGATGTTTGCTTGTTCTGTAGCCAAGCTGCTATTTTGGCTGGTCGCCCACCACCAGGCGCCCATGACGGCGGCATTGAGACCCAAGGCAAACAGCCCCGCCCCAATTAGGGGCAGTTGGTCTTTGGCTCCCCCGGAACTTCTTCTAGCTGAGCTTTTGGCTGCTGTGACTGGTTTGTAGTCGGGGCGATCGTTGAGAAAATTAATATCTAGGCTGTACATGGCTTCACTGGATTTTATAGCAGAAGGAAGAAGGAAGAAGGAAGAAGGAAGAAGGAAGAAGGAAGAAGGAAGAAGGCATGAAAGGCTTGGCTCAAGGTAAAAAGAAGGAAGAAGGAAGAAGGAGGAAATCCTGTGGAAGGTGCAATCTGCCGCATGGTTTGAGCAATTAAGAACGTCCCAACCGTCTTGGCTGTTGCTATAGATTTTAATTTGAAATTTTAGATTTTAGACAGAGCGCCAGATTGCCGGTATAAGTGAAGGATTTATTTAGGGAAGAAAGAAACAACTTTCTGCCTTCTACTGAAGGAAGTGGTTGCTTCTACCTCCGATATTCTACCTTTTACCTTTTACCTTTTACCTCCAATATTCTACCTTCTGTATCAGGGGGCTTCTTTTTGCGGAAGAAGCTTTTTCCTAAAATTCTCAAATCTGTTTTTCTATTATCTAAAACTCTTAGGTCACATTACCTCCCTGAGTCCTAAACCTAAGGCTACTCCTAAGCCTGCTCGCTGTTCTGGGCTAATTTCTTCGCTGATTTCGAGTCCTAGGGTTTCGATTGGGTCTACTTGAGATGCCGGCAAGCTTAATCTTTGCATGAAAAATTCGTCAAGTTTGCCGATCGCAGCTCCTGGCCCTGCTAGCAACAGTTGCGCTACTTCGAGTTCTTCGCTCTGGTTGAGGTAAAAGTCTACTGAACGGCGCAGTTCGTCTGCTAGTTCTCCCAATACTTTAATCATCGCATTGGTGCCGGGATTGGTGTCTCCCGATGCGCCCATTGTGTCTGTGACTGGTAGGGTCATGCCTTGCAGTTCGCTGGTGTCTCTGGTGGGAGGCAGGTTCATGGCTTGGTTGAGGGCGGTCTGGATTTGGTAGGTGCCGATCGGGATAGTACGGTTAAATTGCGGTATGCCGTCCACTACTATAGCTAACTCGGTACTGTCAAATTCTATGTCTGTGAGGACTGCGGCTTCTTGGGATGAAAATTGTTGCAGTTGGTCTTTGAGGGTGCGGATCAGGGCAAAGCTGGTTACTTCTAGCACGTCTATAATCAGTCCGGCTTCTTTGAAGGTTTCGATGTAGGTATCGGTAACTTCTCTGCGGGTTGCGACTAATACCACTTGCACTTTTTCTACGCCGTCGTCATCTACAAATAGGCCTATTTTTTGATAGTCTACGTCGGCGTCTTCTCTGGGAAACGGTAAGTACAGCCCTGCTTCTGCGTTCATGTAATCCCGGAGTTCTTCTTCGTTGAGTTCTGCGGGAACTGGAATTAGCCTGATCACGGCTTCGCGGCCGGGAATGGCTGTGGCTACTTTCTTGGCTTTGATTTTGTTTTCGGCGAGGAGGGCACGTATTAGTTCTGCCATTCCCGGCGGATCGACTATTTGCCCTTCTTGTATGATGTCTTCTGGTACTTCCATTGAGGCTAGGAGACCCAATTTTAATGCCTGAGCTTTCTTTTCGATCTGAATGATGTTGATGCGATCTGGGGCTATTTCGATCCCGATTCCAGGCTGGCGTGGGGAAAGTAGACCTTTGAAAAAGTTAACCATAGGATTGGGTCGTCGGTAATTGGTATTTTTTTATGTTGTACGCTTGCCAGCCTGATTGGGCCGTTGGCTGTTGGAAGATTGGTTTCCAACTCCCGCCGATACTGCGATCGCTGCGATCTCGGTATCCCGCCTGATTCTGCGCTGCACAGTCTTTGTGGCGCGATCGCCAGTTTCGATTTTATGCTATCCAATTTACTTGACAATAGCTATTCTGTTGCGAATGTCAACAAATTTAAACTCGATCGACCGAAAACCTGCCGGTTATGCAGCAAAACCGACTCTCTCCCTCCCGGGCCCGCACACAAAACTCTGGCGCTTGAGCCCAGGAGGGCTTTGGGAGGGCGATGCTTGTTTTCTCCTTAGCTAACCTTGAATCTCAAAATTTATTTCTATGAAACGTAAATCTTGGCAACTGTTCGCTGTTTTTGGGCTGGTGGGGCTGCTGCTGGCTGCGGTGGTAAGTTGCAGCAAGCCGGCTGTTAATTCCCAGACCAAGAATGCGGACGCGATCGAGTTTTGGACTATGCAACTGCAACCTCAGTTTACTGAGTATTTCAACAAGACGATCGCCGGTTTTGAAGCCGAAAATCCGGGAGTGAAGGTGCGCTGGGTGGACGTGCCTTGGTCGGCGATGGAAAGCAAGATTTTGGGGGCTGTGTCGGCGAAAACTGCGCCGGATGTGGTGAACCTGAATCCTGATTTTGCTTCGCTGTTGGCTGGGCGCAATGCTTGGCTGGATTTGGACTCGCGGATTTCGCAGCAAGTGCGATCGAGCTATCTGCCAAATATCTGGAAAGCTAGTGTACTTGAGGGCAAGACTTTTGGCATTCCTTGGTATCTTACAACTCCGGTAACTATTTACAATACGGATTTGTTTAAAAAAGCTGGAATTACCAAGCCTCCGGCTACCTATGCCGAGTTGGCAACTGTTGCAAAACAGGTAAAAGAGAAAACTGGTAAGTTTGCTTTTTTTGCGACTTTTGTACCGGAGGATTCGGCGGAAGTGTTGCAATCTTTCGTGCAGATGGGTGTGCCTTTGGTGGACGCTCAAGGTAAGGCTGCTTTTAATACAGCTAAGGGCAAAGCTGTTTTTCAGTATTGGGTTGATTTGTACAAGGGCGGGCTGTTACCGCAGGATGTTTTGGTGCAGGGACACCGCAGGGCGATCGAGCTTTATCAAGCTGGAGAAACTGCTTTGTTGGGTTCCGGGCCTCAGTTTTTAAAGGCGATCGCCGAAAATGCTCCGAGTATTGGTGCTGTTTCAACTGCTGCGCCTCAAATTACCGGAGAAACTGGCAAGAAAACTGTGGCAGTAATGAATTTAGTTATCCCTCGCGATAGCAAGCGCCCTGATGATGCTGTCAAGTTTGCTTTGTACGTAACTAATTCTCAAAATCAGTTAGCTTTTGCCAAGGCTGCTAATGTTTTGCCTTCCACGGTTGAGACTTTGCAGGACGGTTATTTTAAGAGCGTTCCGGCCGATGCTGCTTCGAGCGATCGAGCTAGGATTATCAGCGCTTCTGGGTTGGACAAAGCCGAGTTGTTGATTCCGCCTCTCAAGGATGTTAAGAAGTTGCAAAAGGCAATTTATGACAATTTGCAAGCGGCAATGTTAGGCGAAAAACCAGTAGAGCAAGCTGTCACTGATGCGGCGGCGGCTTGGAATCAAAGGTAGTTTTTTATTAAAGCTGGGGCAACTTTTTTTTTAGTTCGCCCCTTGCTTTTTTTTGCAACTTGACATATCATTAAATAATGGAAATCCGTGTCGCCATATATATAAGTAAATATCAGCATTAAAATTATCATCCTAGGTTTGTAGTGAGGACTTTAGTCCTTCTTTAGTACAACTAATATTATCGTTTGCGGTTGTATGGTCAGGTGATTTAACCGCAGAGAACACAGAGGACACAGAGAGAAAGAATAGAGATCTGAATGCAAGACGATGGTATCGGATTTGATATAGATTGCTCACGAGAAAGCCGTGCGATCGCCAGTGCATATAAGTTATAATTAAACTAGGTAATAACTCCGACGCTACCGCAGGAGGCAACTATGCAAATTAAAAACAGCAATCCAATGGGAAAAGTTTTTGCCACTCTGACAATCGTTAATCGAGCCGACCAAATTCGGGCAGAAGATGGGACGATTCTAGAAGACCAAATTCGGTCGATCGTCCTCAAAAACGTATTGGTGGACACAGGGGCTACTACCTTGTGTCTGCCAAAAGAGGCGATCGCCAAACTGGGACTAAAACTCCTCAAAGAAGTAGACGTAGCAACAGCAATGGGTATTGGCAAAGCCCGCATTTTTCAAGATGCTAAAATATCAATGTTTGACCGGGAAGGCACTTTCGAGTGCTTGGAGTTACCGGGAGGTAATGATGCACTTTTGGGTGTCATACCTTTAGAATCATTGGGATTGGAAATAGACTTGCAAAATCAAATCTTGAAGCCTTTACCCATCAGTCCGACTGAAACCTATTTGACGATTTTGTAGCGCTAACCCCCATTTTTGAGACGGTTGTGCGTTGACAAGTGCGATCGTTTTTCTCAATTCAGCAATATTGTAGCGTTCGTCAGCGAGGGCCCTAATTTTCAGGTGGGGAATCAGAAGTGGCTGATGCACCCTACTATTTTATGAAAACTAATATTATCGTTTCGAGTTGTATGGGAATAATTTAACCACAGAGAACACAGAGGACACAGAGGGAGAGAATAGAGATCTGAATGCAGGTTATGACAATTTGCAAGCGGCAATGTTAGGTGAAAAACCAGTAGAGGAAGCTGTCACTGATGCGGCGGCGGCTTGGAATCAAAGGTAGTTTTTTATTAAAGCTGGGGCAACTTTTTTTTTAGTTCGCCTCTTGCTTTTTTTTGCAACTTGACATATCATTAAATAATGGAAATCCGTGCCGCCATATATATAGGTCAATATCGGCATTAAAACTATTATCCTAGGTTCGTAGTGAGGACTTTAGTCCTTCTTTAGTAAAAGTAATATTATCGTTTCGAGTTGTATGGGAATAATTTAACCGCAGAGAACACAGAGGACACAGAGAGAGAATAGAGATTTGAATGGAGGACAATGGTATCGGCTGAATAAGTAGGGCTAGAAGTTATTCTAGTTGTCAAGGCAAGCCCAAGGGATGAAGAGAAGACTTTAGTTGGTGCATTTAGCTTTTGGGGTTTTCAAGTCCCAAAAGCCTTTCGACATCAATTATGCAATCGCCCCTCTTGACTTGTCAAGACAGTATCTACAGAATTTTGGAATGGTTTTTGTGAAGCGAGCCCCAACCGACTACCAATTAATATGAGGATATTTCCATTCGTAATAATTGGGAAACACAAAATTAGTAAACGAAACCGAAATACTCACATCCAGGGATTTTACGTGATGCCACCAACCCACAGGAATAAAAATAACTTCTCCCGGTTCCAAAATCACCTCAATGATTTTCGCCTCTCTGTAAAGCGGATACTTTTCGTAGTCAGGATTTTCGCCGTCAACCTTGCTGAAAACTCCGACATGATTGTAAAGTAGAGGTGTTTGCTGCGGACAAATCAACTTAATTAATTTGCGTCCCGATACCTGTGCTAAAACTAAGTTAACCGGGTCGTGGTGTAGCGGTGTAATTGTACCTTTCGGGCCAAACCAAAAGAAAATTCTGCCTTTGGTATCGTCGGGAGTCAGATATTCTGGGAAAATTTCAAAGTCGTTGAATAGCGGTTTAAATTCCTCTCTTTCCAGAGTTTGGTTGTTAGCAACCATGTAGCAGTCGTTGCTAGGGCCGCCGTTGACGACCATATCTATATATTCGCGGAACTGAACGGTTTTTTTGTGGTTGTGTATCTTAATTTCGTAATCCGGGTCAGAATTGCGGTTGGCTTGAATTTCCACCTCTGCATCGCCGTATTTTTCCTGCAAATACTCTGGCGTCCACAACTGTAAGGCTTTCCAGTTGTGCATGATGTTGGTAATAATTACCGGAGTGTTTTTTGCGTAGTAATTTTCGAGAAAATACTCTCTAGAAAGACTGCTTTTCCGTTCGATTGTGCCAAACTTGGAAGAGAGGGCTGCTAATTGATTGTTGATGGTTAGTTGCGATTCCAGTTTCTGCAATAACTGTACGTAATGGCTGCCTGCTTGGAAGTACGGATGAGAGGATATGGCTGTAACTTCTGCGGTTGCTATTTCGGCATCAATGCCTGTATTTATTAGGCCTTGAATGATGTCTGCATCTGGTTGATTTAATAATTTGTTAGCCGCCACCCACTGTTTCAGATTGTCGGGGACTTCGGGTTTGCTTGGCGCTGCTGCGAGTAGATTGGGCAAGTTTTGTGTCAGCCATTCTAGATTAACCTGTTGTTCTTCGGTTAGGGTAATCCGCAAAGGGGGAAGTGTGATGGTTAGGGGTTGGGTGTCAGGCATGATTGGAGTGTTTTGTTTTGGGGTGGTTTTGTTTTGCTTGAAGTTGCTTAACTAATATAGCAATCTGGTTGGATTTGTGAATGAGTTGTTTTATAATCTGCGATAATAAACAGGCGAGACGCCTGTTCCACGGGCGCTAATAAAGAGAGAGAGGGTTGCTATCACTATTTTAGCTTAATGAGTGTTGGCTGTTTGAGTTTTCTGGGTGCGATCGCTTTTGTCCGGATTTTTTTGTTAATTTTAAGTTAAGGTTGCAGATTTTTTATCCATTGGCGGGTTCCGAAATATTTGCAGGAATCGGAAGCTGTCTTCGCTGCGGCGCTTAGGGCGTTTGTAAAGTTTTTTTGTAAAATGTAGTGACAGAAAGCGCCGTGAAAGATGTCGCCGGCGCCTAATGTGTCTGCGGCTTGTATTTGGGGCACTTCTACACTACCAAAACTGCCTTTGCACAAGTATTGGATTGGTTTTTCGCCGCGTGTGATGGCAATGTTGGGTATTCCGGCTGCTGAGAGATAAGCAAAGACTTGTTCGGAATTGTGACAGTCGGGCGGATGAAAGTTATCCGAACACACAGCCCATTCAACGAAGGGCAATATTTTTTCTAATCCGGGTTTCCAACTGCCGCCATCGAGGACGATTGGAATGTTTTTTGATTGGGCGAGTTGAGCAATTTCTTGGCTGGCTGGGATTTGATGTCCGTCAAACAGTATGATATTAACTGATGTTAAAATATCTCGGTTAATTGCTTGGCTGTCAACCTGGGATTTAGTAGCATTCACTGAGATTACTGCCCGATCGCCCGTTGCTTGAGTTACGATAATCGAAGAGACTGGCGGAGAGTGCGATCGCCCTGGCTGCAAATCCATTATCCTGACATTGTACTCCGCTAAGTCTGCACGGATTAATTGGGCGATCGCGTGAGTACCCAAAACTCCCGCCAACACCGCCGCATTCCCCAAACCGCTAAAAGCCACCGCAGCATTTGTCGCCGGCCCGCCCGCAGCAATGGTAGAATCAACAGCAACAACTTTCTGATTTTCCCCCGGAGGCTTGGAGGCTAAATAAATTAAATCCAAAGTCGCCAATCCCAAAAACAATCCAGTCTTCATAATCTGTCTGATATTTTTTCTTGTGATATTGGTTCTTAAATCTGTGGCATGGGCGTCCCGCCCGTGTTATATCTGCGGTTAAAAATAAAAAACATCAAAATGCAGCCAAATCCCAATACAGGAACACTTTACATTGTCGGAACGCCGATCGGCAATCTCGAAGATATGACATATCGCGCCATCCGAATTTTGCAAACAGCAGACTTCATCGCCGCCGAAGACACGCGCCACACAGGCAAACTTTTACACCACTTTCAAATCAAAACGCCCCAAATCAGCTATCACGAACACAACCAACAGCAACGACTCCCGGAATTAATCGATAAACTGCTGTTAGGAAAAAGTATCGCCCTCGTCAGCGACGCCGGAATGCCCGGAATTTCTGACCCCGGATACGAATTAGTCAAAGCCTGCGCCGATGCTAATATTAACATTATTCCGATTCCCGGCCCGAGCGCTTGTATAGTTGGGATAAGTGCATCGGGATTACCTACAGACAGATTTGTGTTTGAAGGATTTTTACCCACCAAAGGTCAAGAACGCCAGCGGAGTTTAGAAAGTTTGCAAATAGAATCGCGCACTATTATCTTATACGAATCTCCGCACCGATTGCGGCAAACTTTACAAGATTTAGCAAACACCTTGGGAAGCGACAGACAGATTGTACTGGCGCGGGAGTTGACTAAAATGCACGAAGAATTTTGGCGCGGTAGTATGGAAAGTGCGATCGAACTTTACACCACACGCGAACCCCAGGGAGAATTTACTCTAATAATTGGCGGGCTGCAAACAGACGCACCAATTTTTTCAGAAGACGCCATCAAAGCCGAATTGCAAACATTAATCGCAGAAGGCATAAGTCGTTCCCAGGCCAGCCGCCAACTCGCGCAACAAACATCCCTCCCCCGCCGCCAAATCTACCAACTAGCCCTCACAATTGGCGACAACGAATCACCAGAACAACCTTTAGAAGACTTGTGAATAACTCTCTCTTCTCCTTCTCTGCGCCCTCTGCGCCCTCTGCGGTTAAATAAAAAAAGCTAAATAATCACACTAATAAAATCTATGGTACGCGGAAACTACGATCGCCAAAAACCCTATTTACGCAACCCCCACATCAACAAACCAATCGCCGAAATCTATGCAGACTTAGACGCCTTTAGCTGGGAGATATTTGAAGACCAACCCCACCGCTTCGATACAGTCAGTTTCTACGTCTTGCTTCCCCCGCTGTTTTACGAAGGAAAATTCATCAAAGGGATTTACTTCAGCGAAGGAGTCGAACTGATAAACAAACTATTTCCCCAACTTTCCTCAGTATTTCATTCCTTCACCTATTCCCCCGGAACCTCCTACTCCTGGGCACCCGTAGCCGACGCCTACTCCAGTTTATACAAAAACCCGCAGCGAGCCAAGTGGTTTCGCGAAACATATCCCGATCGCGCCAACAAACCAATCATACCACTGCAAGACACCGACTTCATCAACGAATACTTAATTTCCCCTCGCAACGTCCCCGCCAAAGACATCGACCTCCTCGCCGTCGCCCGATTTTCCGAAGAAAAGAACTTGCCGATGATTGCCAAAGCCTTAAAAATTTATCGGCAAAAGTATCCGCAAAAACTCATAAAATTAACAGTTGTCAGCGGTCACGACTTTGATGTTAATAACTTGAAAACTCTCGACGAGAACGCCTTAAAAGAATTGCACGAAGTTGAAACAATTTTAGGAAATACCTCCGACTACATCAACTTACTGCCGCGAGTTGACTACTATCAAGAAATCCCTAACTATTATTCGCGGGCACAAGCATTCGTCCTGGGTTCCCTTCTCGAAGGCAAAAACCGGGGAATTACCGAAGCCATGAGTTGCAACGTACCAGTAATTTGTTTTGAAGAATTCAACCAATACGCCCGAGGAAACTCGCCCGTTTTCCCGGAAGGTGCGGGTCTTTATTCCAAATTTGACGCGGAATCCTTAGCGGATACGATTCATACAGTATTGCAAAATCAAACTGAATTCAAACCGCGATATCAGTATTTAAAGCATTGCGGTCGCAAGAACTTTTTTAATACTTGCCTTGACAGTTTTCCCTACTACCAGCATAACATTCCCGACTACAAAACGGGAGCGGGATTTAAGAATTTGTGGCTGGATTTGGCCGTGCAGCAAAATTATCAAGTCAGCTTGGATAGTTTTTTGTATGGAGGTTCTCCGCTATCTCACATTCGCGGGACAAATGCGATCGGGCAAAATCTCGGTGAATTAACCAAGTTTTTAGGCTAATTCCCAATTAATTATGTAGGGTGCGTCAGTTGGGTTTGTTTGATGATAATCGAGTAAATTAAATCTGACTCACCGACTTAAGATGTAATTCTTGATACTAAAATCTAAAATCTAAAATCTAAAATCTAAAATCTAAAATAGTATTAGGATGTCACTCAGCAGGAGAAACACAGAATGCACGACTTAAAAGTTGTCATTATCGGTGCCGGAATTGGTGGCTTAACTGCCGGTATCGCCCTCCAACAAGCAGGTTATGAAGTTGCAATTTACGATCGCGTAAAAGAACTGCGTCCAGCAGGCGCTGGTATCTCCATGTGGTCGAACGGCGTCAAAGTTCTCAACCGCCTTGGTTTAGGCGCAAATATGGCGCAAATTGGCGGAAAAATGGAGCGCATGGAATACCGCACCAAAATCGGTCAACTGCTAAATGACATCGATTTAATGCCGCTAATTCAACAAGTCGGTCAGCGTCCTTATCCGGTGGCGCGCCGTGACTTACAACAAATGTTATTAGCAGCTTTTAAGGAAGAAGTCAAGCTCGATCGCAAATGTATTGCCGTGGAAGAAGACGCAACCGGAGTAACTGCAATTTTTGAGAACGGAGACAAAGCGCGCGGCGATTTGTTGGTGGCTGCTGACGGCGTTCGCTCAATTTTGCGAACCCATGTATTGGGCTGCGAAGTACAGCCGAAATACGGCGGTTATATCAATTGGAACGGGCTAGTAGCGGCGGATGAAGCACTAGCGCCGCCAAATACTTGGGCGATTTATGTCGGTGACTGCAAGCGCGCCTCATTAATGCCCGTAGCGGGCGATCGCTTTTACTTTTTCTTTGATGTTCCGTTACCCACAGGAACTCCCGCCAATCCCGACAATTACAAAGCCGAACTTAAAGAACATTTTGCAGGTTGGGCCGAACCAGTGCAATTGTTGATAGAAAGATTAGATCCCAATACAGTCGCCCGCCCGGAAATTCACGACGTAGGTCCGATCGACTCCTACGTTCGCGGTAGAGTTGCTTTGCTGGGAGATTCCGCCCACGCTACTTGCCCGGATTTGGGCCAGGGAGGCTGTCAAG
Source organism: Microcoleus sp. PH2017_34_RAT_O_A (assembly GCF_020737885.1). NCBI lineage: Bacteria > Bacillati > Cyanobacteriota > Cyanophyceae > Oscillatoriales > Microcoleaceae > Microcoleus > Microcoleus sp. PH2017_34_RAT_O_A. The sequence goes on from NZ_JAEQDD010000021.1 coordinate 17,780, forward strand.
CCATGGAAGATGGACTCGTACTCAGCAACTACCTTTCGACTACGAATTTAGGCGTAGAATACGCGCTCAAACGCTACGAAACTGAGCGCAAGCAGCGGGCGAATGCAGTTGTCGAAAAAGCGCGCCAGCGTGCCGAACAAATTCACGGCAAAGATCCGCAGGTGACACAACTTTGGTACGAACAACTGGCTAAGGAACAGCCAAGTGATGTCACAGATGCGATCGCCAAAGTCATCATGGCAGGGCCCCTACACTAGCACAATCTTCTAGCGGGAAAATCAATCAAAAATTAGCATTTAACCTTACAATAATGTCAGGAAAACTTACTACTCACGTTCTCGACACAGCCCGCGGCTGTCCGGCGGCAAATATGTCGATCGCCCTGCAATCAATTGACCCCAACTCCGGCGCCAAAATCCTGCTAAAAACTGTAACAACTAATGCTGACGGCCGCACCGCTGCTCCGCTACTATCAGAAAACGAGTTCAAACCGGGAATTTATGAATTAGTCTTTGCTGTTGGCGAATACTTCGCGCAGTCCGCCGAAAATTTGCCCGATCCGCCTTTTTTAAACAGCGTTCCAATTCAGTTCGGCATCGCCGACCCAAGCTCACACTATCACGTACCGCTGTTAGTTTCGCCTTGGTCGTACAGCACCTATCGCGGTAGTTGATTAAACAGTTGACAGTTGACAGTTGACAGTTGACAGTTGACAGTTGACAGTTGACAGTTGACAGTTGAGGGCGCAGTGTTTATCGCGGTAGGGTGCATCGCCCATAGCAGTTCTCAAGAAAGTGAGGTACCCTCTCAAGCTATTACCAATTACCAATTACCAATTTGTCAACTGTACCTCATCTATCTGAGAAAGGCTATATATTTGTAAATATCCAAAATTGTTGGAGCGACGCACCATGCTTTAACTAAAGAGGGGAGATGTCAAATAATTAATTTAAAATTAAAAAAACCATGTTAGTCACAAAACAACCTGTTTTCAAACGCTTCTGGTATCCCGTTATTCCCGTCGCCGAATTGTCAGGCGAACCAAAACCTTTTGTATTATTAGGTCAGCCGATCGCACTTTGGCTCGATTCTGAAGGTAAACCCGCAGCAGTAGAAGACCGCTGCTGTCACCGCACTGCTAAACTTTCCCTGGGAAAAGTTGTCAGCGGCAACATTTCCTGTGCTTACCACGGCTGGACATTCAACTCGTCAGGAACTTGTGTCAGCGTTCCACAACAGCCAAACGGCTCGATTTCTGGCAACTACAAAGTAAAATCTTATCAGGCTTGCGATCGCTACGGATACGTTTGGGTTTGTTTGGACGAACCAATCGCCGAGATTCCCAATATTCCCGAAGCAGCAGACCCCAACTACCGCCAAATTCACGAATTTTACGAACCTTGGAATTGTGCGGGATTGCGGGTGATGGAAAACGAATTAGATATGGCTCATCCTACTTTTGTACATACCGCAACTTTCGGCAGCGAAGAGCATCTCACGCCCGATGTGATGGAGTTTACAGAAACAGAATGGGAACTGCATTACCGAAGTGTTTTGGGTGTCGCTAATCCCGCCGAACAACAGCAAAACTTAAACATAGAGCAAGCTGAAACCGTGCGGACAATAAACGGAATTTGGTTTCTACCGTTTACCGTCAAGCTGCGGATTGCTTACCCAAACGGACTCGTTCACATCATCGTCAATACCATGACTCCGATTGACGATGCGACTTCTCAAATGGTGCAGTTTTGCCTCCGGAACGATACCGAAAATGAGGCAAAAACCAGCGATATTATTGCCTTCGATCGCGCTGTTACTTTAGAAGACAAGCGGATTTTAGAAACAACAGATTGGGACGTACCGCTCGACATCGCCCAAGAGCAACATATGCTGACAGATAAGCCGGGAATCATCATCCGCCACAAAATTGCTGCACTTCTAAAAGCCCACGGCGAAGTCGAACAAACTAAAGTCAGTTGACAGTTGACAGTTGACAGTTGACAGTTGACAGTTGACAGTTGACAGTTGACAGTTGACAGTTGACAGTTGACAGTTGACAGTTGACAGTTTGTAGATGTAGGGTGCGTCGCCATCGAAAATCCCTAAAAAAGATCGACAATCTCACAGCGACGCACCTGACCAACTTCTTTGGTAGCAATATTTTTTAGAAATGGTATTAATTAATTTAATTAGCAATGCAATACTCTCTCATTGAACTCAACGAAATGAGCCAGGAGACATTTACAGAAGCCTTGGGCGCGATTTTTGAACGCACTCCCACAGTCGCCCGTTGCACTTGGGACGATCGCCCTTTTGCCTCCACAGCCGACTTGCGCGCTAAAATGGTAACAGTCGTCAATTCCATGACTGGGGAAGAAAAATTAGCATTAATTCAAGCACACCCGGACTTGGGAAGCAAAGCAAAAATGGCTGTAGCATCGGTTAACGAACAAGCCGGCGCAGGTTTGGATCGGCTATCTGTCGCAGAGTTCGATCGCTTGCAATCCCTCAACCGATCGTACCGCGAAAAGTTCGGTTTTCCCTTCATTGTGGCGGTGAAAAACCAGACAAAAACCAGCATTCTTGAAGCATTTGAGCGCCGCCTCAACAATTCCCCAGAAACTGAAATGCAGCAGGCTTTAACAGAAATCTATGAGATTGCGCGGTTTCGCCTTGAGTCGGCTATTGGGAAAGAGGATTGAAGTCCTCACTACGTTAACTGCGGGAAAATGCCCGCAAAAATGCCGTCAGAATTGCTGGCACTGTACCAATGCCAAACCACAGCGCAAACAGTGGCACTAAAATGCTACTTTTGGTACAGTATTGAATCCAAGTGAGGCTCATGTCTAAATTTTTATATTTCCAAATCCTAGTGACAGCAACACCCTCACTATTTTGTATTAGCCTGCTGCATTCTCCGGCAAGCTCTGCTGCGGAAGTTTCCTATAATAAAACTCAAGAAATAATAGCCTCGCCAGGCGACTTACCGCTGGTTGATGCCGCCCAGTCACAAAGTGCGTTAGCGAAGCCCTCGAAGAGGATCGCCCAAATTGAAACAGCGGCAAATCCCGCATCAACGCCAGAAACAATCGCTGATGCCAAACCACAAAAGCCAGAAAAAGCCGAGAGTATTTCCCTCACAACAAACAGCGAAAAAATAGCAGAGATTTCTCAAACCAACGATGTCAACCAGACAAATATAACATCCGAAAAATCCGCTAGATGGCCAGTTGCGCTAGAGCCAAATTCCACAAAAACAAAGCCTGCACAAACCCTAGAACTAACTGCCGATATTTCAGCGAAACCAACAACAAACAAAGAATCGGAAGTCGCCGCAACTTCCCAACCAAATAATCTGCAACCGACAGATACAGCAACTCAAGAATCCAGCGAATCAAACGTCTTATCAGAATCAATTCAAACCCCAGAAAAACCAGCGCCGACAAACATCACCCAAATCCAAGCAGACAGCTTAGAAGCAACCAATCCTTCCGCCTCGCCGGAGATGGAACAAGTCACATCAGTTTCCCAACTCAGCGACGTTAAACCCACAGATTGGGCATTTGGCGCGCTGCAATCATTAGTAGAACGCTACGGCTGCATAGCTGGATATCCCGACGGCACTTATCGCCCAAATCGAGCCATGACTCGCTACGAATTCGCCGCCGGTTTGAATGCGTGCCTCGATAAAGTTGCTGAGTTGATAACAGCAGGAACCTCGAATTTAGTTAAAAAAGAGGATTTACAGAAACTCCAGAGACTACAAGAAGAATTTGCCGCAGAACTAGCAATGCTGCGCGGTAGAATCGATGTATTAGAAGCTCGCACGGCGAATTTAGAATCGAATCAATTCTCAACTACCACAAAACTCAATGCGACGGTTTGGTTCAACCTCACCTCAGCATTTCCGACTGGCGATATCACCGCAGAACGCAGCCGCACCGCCCCCGGAAGCCCGTTTGCTGCCCCAACTCGCGATGCTAACAATCGACCGACTCGCGTTGAGCGCGGGCAGCCTGAAACTACTTTTAGTTACTATGCTTTCCTGACGCTAAACACTTCGTTTACTGGCAAAGATTCCCTGGTAACTCAGTTGGTTTTCGGCAACGGCAACTCGCCTGCAAACGAATTAGTTTCGGCGGGCTTTTACAACTCGTGGGGAAGTCCTTTTTTAGATCAAACTGGTGCGCCAACGGCTAATGCTGTGGGAATTCGCGAGATGTCCTACACGTTTCCCGTCGGAGATAAAGTCCAAGTTGCGATCGGGCCGCGATTGAATTATTATCGATATTTTGATGGCAACCGTTTCACATTTTATCTGAAAGGGGCAACGAGTTTTAACTCGAACGGAAGTACACTGTTAAATGCAGTCGATCGCGGTTCTGGTGCTGTTGTCAGTTGGCAAGTTGCCAAGCCGCTGAAGTTGACGGCTGCTTATATGGCTGAAAATACAGAATTTTTGAATCCTGCTGTATTTAATACTGCTAGCAATCCCAGGGATGGTTTGTTTAACAGTTCCAACACAATGACAGCGCAGTTGGAATACGCCCCCAGCAATTCTTTCAATCTGCGGCTGATTTACGCGCGATCGAGCCTCAAACCTTATAATGGATTTATTGGCGGTGCTGTGGGCGAACCGCTGCCTTACGGTTATGCGGATGACGGTTTTGGGGGAAGAGTTAGAGACTCCGGTGCTGATACTTTTGTGGTTAATTTTGATTGGTTGTTGAGCCGGAATTTTGGTTTGTTCGGGCGGTATTCCTACGGCCAGCTTGAGGTAAATCCGGTAAATCGCGATCGCTCTGGCGGAGACATTAAAGTACAATCTTTTCAAGTTGGCATTGGATTTCCGGATCTGGGAAAAAAGGGCGCGCTGGGTGTACTTTCATTTGTGGTTCCCCACGATTATATCTCGGGTCGCAGGTTCTTGCTCTCGGGCGGCGGCAATGGAGGTACTCAGTACGAGGTAGAGGGTTCGTATTATTACCCGATTACTAATAATATTGCGATCGTCCCGGCATTCTACGCTATCTTTAATGCCAACAATTTTGATAGCAATCCCACCGTGTTTGTGGGCAATCTTCGCACTCAGTTCAGCTTCTGAGCGAACAAGCAAGATGCCTGTTCCACAAGGAATAAATTTTATGGTGGAACAGGCATCCTGCCTGTTATTGAGAATGGTTGACAAACCTCTAATGTGCTGTATGATTAATAATGAGTCAGCCAAAGTCATTTAATATCAATTCCGGCTGCATCGGAATTATTAGCTGCCAAAATGAGGAGACGGCTTGGCCTTTGTCCCTACAATCAATCTGGGGTAGGGACAAAGGCCAAGCCGTCTCCTCTATATCATTCCGGCGCAGCCGGAATTGATATAACATAACAACCTGAGATATGAGGCTGAATCAACAATCTTTAACAATAGCAAACCAACTCTATTTAAAACTTAAGGACAACTGACTTTGGGTCTTTCATTTCGCGCGATTCGCCGCACTCAATCTCTGCACGAACAGACTTATCAAGCTCTCCGAACTGCTATCCTGTCGGGGGAATTAGTGGCTGGAGAACGCTTGATCGAAACTCAACTGGCAGATATGCTCAACGTCAGCCGGACTCCGGTGAGAGAGGCTTTGTGCGAACTGCAACGTGAAAATTTAGTTACGGCAGATCCGCATCACGGATTGCGCGTCGCTACGCTGTCGATCGCAGATGCAGCAGATCTTTATGATTGTCGGATTGCTTTGGAACAGCTATCGGTAGCCGAGACCTGCCAAAATGCGACACCGGCTCAAGTTCAACAATTGGAAGCGATTGTGTTGCAGGCAGAAAGTACGACATATTTGCGATCGGGCGAATTGACAAATTATCAATTGCTTTACGCTGACTGCCAATTTCACCGCTTGCTAGCCCAAAGTTCCGGCAATCCTTGGTTAGTAACTTTATTAGATCAGGTATTTGACAAAATGATATTAGTGCGGCTTCGCACGATGGAATACAATCCCGGAGTATTGGAAATCCGCAGCGAACACCGTCGCATTTTTCAAGCTGTCATCGAACAAAATCCCGTCGCAGCAGCCGCAGCAATTCAAGAACATTTAATTGCCAGTAAAGCGCGGGTAATTAAAGAAATTCAGGAGATAGAAGGGAAACAGTTGACAGTTGACAGTTGACAGTTGACAGTTGACAGTTGACAGTTGACAGTTGTTAATCAAAAAAAACTGAAAACTGATAACTAACAACTGTAGTTCGCGATCGCACTTGCGCCCTCACAAACCCGGTTTCTTACTATATTTCTCGTTCCCGAAGAGCAAAACTCGTAGAAACCGGGTTTCGACGCACCGATGCGTAATCAATGAACAGACAACAGTCAAGTGTCAACTCTTCTCTAAGCAACCGGGCAAGCTGTCCACTGCCAACTATCAACTGTAAACTATAGCAATCCTAATTGATTTTCTAGATCTCAAAAACCTGAAGATCTTACTATACAAGGAGTCGAGGAAGACAAGCGGGCGTTGTTTTGTGAGAATCAGATCGGATTACTATATCAACTGTCAACTATCAACTGTCAACTGTCAACTGTTATATATGCCAGTAAATTATCCGCGAGACTTAATCGGTTACGGGCAAAATCCCCCCGATCCTCAATGGCCGGATCGATCGCGCATAGCACTGCAATTTGTGATCAATTACGAAGAAGGTGGAGAAACCTGCATCCTGCACGGCGACGGTTCTTCGGAAACATTTCTGTCAGAGATTGTCGGCGCCGAACCCCTATCGGGACTGCGCCACATGAATATGGAATCCTGTTATGAATACGGCAGTCGGGCCGGTTTTTGGCGCCTCCACCGGATGTTTACTTCTCGGAAGATACCGGTGACTGTTTACGGCGTGGCGATGGCGTTAGAAAGGCATCCCGAAGCCGTTGCAGCGATGTTGGAGGCTGATTGGGAAATTGCCAGCCACGGCTACCGCTGGATTGATTATAAGTATTTTGGGGAAGAGGCGGAACGGGAACATTTGCACAGGGCGATCGCCATTCACACGCAAGTTACCGGCAGCCGTCCCCTCGGCTGGTATACGGGACGCACGAGCCCGCACACCCGCAAGCTAGTAGTGGAAGAAGGCGGTTTTCTCTACGATGCCGACAGCTATGCGGATGACTTGCCTTACTGGGTGTACGAGTGCGATCGGCCTCACTTGGTAATTCCTTATACCCTTGACAATAACGATATGCGGTTTGCTACGAGTCAGGGGTTTAACTCTGGGGATCAGTTTTTTGCTTACCTACGCGATGCTTTTGATTTACTCTACGCCGAGGGCGAGATTGCACCCAAAATGATGAGTGTGGGGCTGCACTGCCGCTTGACGGGGAGGCCTGGGCGGGCGGCAGCTTTGGCGCGTTTTTTGGATTATGTACAGCAGCATGAGAGGGTTTGGATATGTCGCCGCATTGATATTGCCCGACATTGGCATGAATATCAAAAACCGATGGTTTCTAAGAAGGACTGAAGTCCTTACTACGAACCTGGGAGGACTGAAGTCCTTACTACGAACCTGGGAGGACTGAAGTCCTGACTGCTGACATCTTGCACCCATGTCAAGAACAGGCAAGATGCCTGTTCCACAAAGGGTGAGTTTGATTCTGGGGTGTCTCGCCCGTGGGGTGGGCGTCTCGCCCGCCCGTAAAAGGCTGATTGCAAATGGTGCAAGATCTCAGTAGTGCGAAATTGCTTTGTAAGCGGCCCATCCACCGCGATCGGAAATATCTTCCCATTGGTATTTCTCTACTAACTCGCGAGGGTAGAGGAAAGCGGTTAATACTTCCCCGTCTTCCAAAATCACATCGGATGGATACATATGTGGGGGTTCTCCGGCTGCAAGCTGTTCAAAGTCTGCGACAGTTAATTCGTACACTTCTCCCGGAATTGATACGCCTCCGGTAGCCACTTCGTAAATTGCAGGATGCCAGCCATTTTCTGCGGAGTACAAGCGGTAAATCGGACGAGTTTTGGCTTCTCTGATGAACTTTGCTTCTCCCAGGTTGCTGTTGTCCGGCTGACCCCGCAGGGCGGAACCGCAAATGAATACTCGTTTGCTTACAATTGGTGTTTGACTCATAAGTAGAAGGAAGAAGGAAGAAGGAAGAAGGAAGAAGGAAGAACGAAGAAGGAAGGAGGTAGAAGGTAGGAGGTAGAAGGAAGAAGGCTATAAAGGCTATAAAGGCTATAAAGGCTATAAAGGCTGCGCCAGCGGGTAAACAGAAGACATACAGGCCAAGATTTTTAGCGATCGGTATTTTACGTTTAATTAGGTGGATTGACTCATATCACCCGATCGATAAAAATGTACTTGTTTCTACAGTTAAATCGCTGCGATCGCTTTATGCTGCGTGCTGTATTTTGATTGCAGCAGTTTAAGTGCTACAGCCGATCGCCTGTTGTAGGCAAAACTACATTATTTTACAGATTTAACCTGTCTGGGATACATTCTACAATAATCAGTTAAATGATTAATAATACAAGAGCGATCGCATCATTAAATTTCCCAGAATAGGAGAATGTAACATGACAGTTAGGCTAGCACTTTCAGTCAACGGTTCGCGCCTCAACAGCAGCATTGCCCAACTCGCCCAAATCGGCAAACTGCCGGGAGGAGGTGTCAGTCGGGTAGCTTTTACCAAAGAAGATTTGCTGGCGCGCAAACTTGTTGAGTCTTGGATGCGAGAAGCAGGGATGACTGTTCGGATTGACGCGGCCGGAAATACAATTGGCAGATATCCCGGATTGCGCGAAGGTGCCGCACTAGCAACCGGTTCTCACATTGATACTGTTCCTACGGGGGGGCATTTCGACGGAGTTTTGGGAGTTTTGGCAGGAATTGAAGTCGTGCGGGTGTTGCGCGAAAACGGCCTGCGCTTGGAACACGCCATTGAGACGATCGTATTTACCGACGAAGAAAGCACCGTTATCGGCTGCAAAGCGATGGCGGGAAATACAGTCAACAACCCCGAATATTACCGTCGCAGCGATGGCACTTCCATCCAAACTTGTTTAGCACAAATTGGCGGAGATTGGTCAAAAATTGCCGAAGCAAAACGCCATCCCAAAGAAATAGCAGCATTTGTGGAATTACACGTCGAACAAGGAGGTGTTTTGGAAAGTACGGGCGACTGCATAGGAGTAGTCAAAGGTATTGTCGGACAGTACCGCCTGGGAGTGAGAGTAACGGGCAGCCCCAATCATGCTGGATCGACGCCCATGCACGCCAGAAAGGATGCGCTGGTAGCGGCTTCCCAAATGGTACTAGCAGTCAACAAACTGGCAGTAGAAACACCAGGAGAACAAGTGGCAACGGTAGGTTACTTAACTGTGTGGCCGAATGCTACGAATACTGTGCCGGGAAAAGTCGAGTTTAAAATCGACTTGCGCGATTTGTCTGAAACTAATTTGGAACAGTTGTTAGCTAAAATGAAATTGGAGTTTCAAGCAATAGCCTCTGCCACCCAAACCGAAATCGAAATAACTCAATTGCTGCACGTACAGCCAACACTAGCAGCACCAAAGATTCAGAATGCAATTGTAGAAGTTTGTCAAGAATTAGGGTTTAGTTACAGGCATTTAATTAGCCGGGCCGGACACGACGCCCAAGAAATCGGACGCTTTACCGATATGGGGATGATTTTCGTGGCTTCTCGGGGCGGCATCAGCCATGCAGAAGATGAGTATACTTCGCCAGAACAGTGTACTCAGGGGGCGAATGCGCTGCTGCAAACCTTCCTAAAGCTCGATCGGCTGTATGCTGCTAAGGGCGATCGATTCATGGAGTTGTAACGCATCATTAAAACGTGAGAATAAGTGACTGCTGAGAATCTAAAAAATACGCCAATATTATCCGTTTCGATATTTCCTTTAAATTTGTAGGAGCTCTTACCCCCCGTGCCTACCCTATCTATCGGGTTCTTCACGAGGGGGGAAGAGCTCCTACAAGAATTATGCAAATGATTTAGGATTGCTATAGGTAAGTCCTAAGGAATGAAAATTAAATAACTTCCACAGGTTTTATACTTCTTGTGGGATGGGCGTCCCGCCCGTCCAGAAAGGGTGGGCGAGGTGCCCATCCCACAGACTTGTGTAAATTATTTAATTTGCGATCCTAAGCTGTTCTGCATTTAAATTGAATGTCAAAAAATAATCCCCCTCTTGTGGAGTGGGCCAGAAGAACTCGCCCTGAACATCCAATTTAAATGCGTGACAGCTTATTCATAAACCAGTAGTAAGCTGTTCTGCATTTAAATTGCATCTCAAAAAAATCAGACAATGAGTGGGGTGGGCGTCTCGCCCGCCCTGAATATACAATTTAAATGTGCGACAGCTTAACACAAGATGCTAATTTATAATTGCTAATAGGGAACAATTGCAAGTCTGAAGAAGTCGTTAAAAATTGTCTAGAGCAGCTAGCAAAAAAATAGTAATCTAGATAAGGGTATTGGCCAAGTAATTTTTAGCAACGATGAAATTAAATCGGTCTGGTATTTCTAAATGGTTGACAATCCTATTTGCTAGTATTTTAATCACTTTCGCCTTGCCTTTGCTGGCTAGGGAGATTCAACTGCCGGGGAGTCGGTGGGTAGAAGTACGGCAAGTTAGGGGAAGCGTAACATATCAAGGCAGACCAGCAAAAGTGGGCGATCGCCTGACAACAGCCGGCCAGCAAATCTCCACAGGCAAAAACTCTAGCGCGGTTTTAGCGGTAGACACTGGCATCGCTACGATTAATCTAGCAGAATTAAGCACCGTCCAAGTTAAAGGTCTGTCCGTTGCTGTCAATGGAGGTAGAGTTACCTTGCTGTCAGTCCCCGCAGGATTGGCAAGAGTTTCGGCCCGACGCTTGACTAACGCCAATTCGCGCCTAGAAATTAACAGCCCAGCGGGAGTTGTGGGTGTCAGGGGGACTGAGTTCGCCGTGGGTGTTGGCCCAGAGGGAAAAGCCGCAACTGCCTTATTTGAGGGGAAGGTTGACGCTAGCGCTCAAGGGCAAACTGTGAAGATAGAAAAGGGCTATGCTTCCGTCACTTTTCCCGGCAATCCTCCCAATCCACCCCAGGCATTCAAAGAAAATCTGAACTATGAATTGATCAGTTTATCAGCCATCAGTCAAGACAAAGTTCGATGCATTTGTACTGTCGATCCGCTGAATTTAGTGTATTTAAACGGCCAACCCTTAAAGATGGATCGAACAGGTAAAATCGACGAGATAGTGCCGAGACCAGCTAACTCTGACTACTGGCTAGTTGTTCGCAGTCCGGTGGGAAATGAGGTGTCTTATGAACTCGGTGCTAGTTTACTTAAGAAATAGATAATGACTCAATTAATAATCCCTCGTTTGCGAGTTTTTTTTACCCGCAGCCAATCCTTACTGCCGGGGGTTGCTGCTGCTCTTATTTCCTTGGGCGCGTTGCATTTGGGTGGCTGGAAACCGCTGGAACAACTGAGTTCTAACAGCCTGTTTCAACTTCGCGAAAGTCGAATTTTACCCAAACCTATTTGGGATAAACGAGTGGTGGTCATTGCCATAGACGAAGCAAGTTTAAGAAAGTTGGGGAGATTTCCGTTTTCGCGCGATCGCTACACTCAATTATTACAAGCCCTTTCCCCTGCTAAACCCGCAGTCGTTGGTTTCGACATTATTTTTGCCGAATCCAGTCCCCAAGATGACCAACTTGCAGACGCTATGAGTGCAACAGGTAATGTAGTGTTAGCTAAGGCTTGGGATGACCGAGGAAAACCGCTACCAATTGTACCAACTTTAGAAGCCGCAGCCGCCGATCGAGGTCATATTTTCCATAAGTCAGACACAGATGGAATCGGTCGTCAAGCCACGCTGTGGTTGCGAGATATTCCCTCATTGGGAATTGCCATGCTGCGAGTTTACAACGCCGACAAGCAACCGCAATCTGGAGGGCTAGAAAAGTTTTTATCACCGCCTAATAACGGCAGTCTAGAATTTTACAGTGCAGGGATAAATTGGCCTGGGAAAACGCAATTTATACCGACTTATTCGTTTGCTGATGTTCTGGAAGGTAAAATTACCAAAGATGCTTTTAAAGACAAATTGGTATTAGTAGGTACGACGGCAACAGGTTTAGATCCCTTGCGGACTCCTTTAAATCAAATTTCACCCACCAGTGGGATTTACCTTCATGCCGCAGTTATCGATAACTTGCTAAATAACCGACTGCTGCAACCTTTACCTGGCTGGACAAGTTGGCTGATATTACTTTTAATTGGGCCAATTACTAGCGGAATATTATCGAAATCTGGGCCCAGGGGACGAATTGCGATCGCTATCCTTTTCCCTCTAATCTGGTATGCAGTTTCTTTCTTATTATTTACGTTTAATTCTCTACTAATGCCCATTGCTGCACCGATTGGTACGATCGTCTTAGCTGGAATTGGACTGCAACTGCGAGAACAACAAGAGAAACAACAATTAATGAGCCTATTTGAAAAATACATGGCAAAAGAAACTGCTGAATTAATTTGGCAGCGAAAAGACGAAATCTTTAAAAATGGCGAACTGCAACCGCAAGAAATGGTCGCTACGGTTTTATTTATGGATATTCGAGGGTTTACTAGCATTTCCGAGCAACTATCTCCAGATGAATTGATGCCTTGGCTAAATCTATATTTAAATGCCATGAGTGAGTGTATTATGAATCACGGCGGCGTGATCGATAAATATATTGGCGATGCAATTATGGCAATATTTGGCATTCCCTTTCCTCATACTAAACCTGAAGAAATCAAACAGGACGCTCAAAATTGTATTGCCGCTTGTTTGGATATGTCAGAACGATTGAAAGAATTAAATCAGAAGTTTCAAAGGGAAGGAAAGCCAAAAATTGAATTCGGAGTTGGCATTCATACAGGGTCGATTATTGCTGGAACTGTCGGCGGCGGGAATCGATTAAATTTTTCGGTTTTAGGAGATACTGTGAATATTGCCGCCAGGTTAGAACCAATGAATAAAGATATTAAAGAAGACAATCCTTATCGAGTATTAATAACAGGAGAAACCTGGGAATTGGTGAGCGATAGCTACGAAGCAAAACCCGTTAAGAGTATTCAATTAAGAGGCAGAAAACAAGAAACAACTATTTGTGCGCTTGTTGGCAAAAAATGAAGATGATTTTCGTGGCTTCTCGGGGCGGCATCAGCCATGCAGAAGATGAGTATACTTCGCCCGAACAGTTTACTCAGGGGGCGAATGCGCTGCTGCAAACCTTCCTAAAGCTCGATCGGCTGTATGCTGTGTATGCTGCTAAGGGCGATCGATAATCTACTTCTCAAGCGATGTATGGTGCGTGACAGCGAATAGATTTGTGCGGTAGTATAAGAACTCAGCATTCACGCACCGCAACTTTATATAATAGCAGAGTTTTTTAGCTAAATTGATATTATATCTAGGACTTCGAGTTACCATATAAAAAATACAAGCCAGCGTGGATATCAACCAACAAAAAGAACAATTTAGCAACACCTACCTGCAAGCCATCGCCAGCGTTGCAGGCTATTCTCTTTACAAACCATTTGTAGACGACGATAGCGTAGACTGGGGAATTGCTGCCAAAGGAGGGACAGGTAGCATCCGAGCACCGCGCTTAGAATTGCAGTTAAAATCGACATCAAGGGATGTTCGAGAAAATAACTCGATTCGCTACCCTCTCAAACTCAAAAACTACGATGACTTGAGAATAGATGACTTCGCCGTACCCCGAATTTTAGTTGTTGTTTTAATCCCCGAAACAATAGCAAACTGGTTAACTCAGTCAGAAACAGAAACCTGCATGAAGGAATGCGGATATTGGATATCTCTGCGGGGAATGCCAGAAACACAAAACACCACCGCTGTCACAGTCACTATACCGAGAACTAATCAATTTACAGTCATCGCCCTTCAGTCAATTATGGAGGGGATTAGCCAAGGAGTTCAACCATGAAAGTCACATTCCAAGATAGCGAAACCCTCCAAACAGTCAACCTAAATCAAGTTAGAAATTACCTGCAAATTCACGGGTGGAATGAAGACAAACCTTTCTTAGAAAATGCCACACTTTGGCACAAACCAGTCGCCGGAGAGGAATTTGAAATATTACTCCCCAACCAACAAAATCTCGGAGATTATGCTGCCCGAATCCGGGAGATAATCGAAATATTAGAATCCGTAGAAAATCGATCGCAAAGTGAAATTTTAGCAGACTTAATTACCGGGATTCCCAATACAACTATTCAGGGAGTTGTGATGCAAATTCACACGCCCAACGCCGACAACTTAAGCGGCGAAATTACCTTATTAGGCGTGATTTGCGACAAATTACAGAAAATTAAAACCGAACTTGCAGACAAAGATTATATCCTCGCTATCAAAGCTTATCAAGAACGCTTGCCTTTCGTCTGTACGGGAGATTTGATCAAAGAAAATCAAACTTTCATTCTCAAAAATCCCCGCAACTTTACTCTAGATAATTTATGGCAAAATTAACAGATAATGTTACAGGAGTGAGAGCGCGGGAACTCTTGGCACCGCCCCTACAGAACAAATATCCGCATAAATCTTTTTCGCCAACATCCTAGCCAAATTCACAGGTACTGCATTCCCAACCATTTTGTAGCCGTCAGCAATATATTTGTACTTGAAAATAAAGTCATCCGGGAAAGTCTGAACTCGCGCACACTCTCGCACAGAAAGCCGACGGTAAGGCTGAGGCGAATGCGGGTCAAAAATGCGCTGATCTTTGCCAACTAAAATCATTTTACTAGCTTGAGGGTGCAAAGGCGCGTGTCTGCCGCTGGCCTGAATTGTAAAGGAAGGTTCACCCCAACTTCTAACTCGATTCCGCGACATATAAATGCTGGAAAATCCTAAATCTGCACATTCGTGATTCGCGACAGAATCGTGATAATTATCTAATTTACCCTTAACTAGAATTGGGGCGATCGCCTGCAAGTCAAAAATCGCATTTTGCAGTGTCAAAACCTCGGTTCCAGGTGCGGGAAACTCAAAACCAAAACCCAGATCCTGACGATAACCGATCACAATCACCCTTTGCCTATCTTGGGGAACACCAAAATTTTTAGCATTCACCAACTTGAACGAAACCCGATACCCAAGTTCCTCAAACTGCGATAATATATAAGTGAAAGCATCCTGATTTCTGGGCGCTAAGATGCCGCTAACATTCTCAGCTAAAAAAAACAAAGGCTGCTTGTCTCGGACAATTCTAATATACTCCCAAAAAAGCTGACCCCGAGAATCATCAATTCCCCGTTTCGCGCCCGCCGCACTCCAACTTTGACAAGGAGGCCCGCCAATAATCCCAACACAGTCAGGAATTTCATCAGAATTAATTTTTCGGATATCTCTGCGATCTAAAATAGTTTCAGAATGGTTAAATTGATAGGTATCCCAAATCGACTTATCATATTCATTCGCCCAAACCGGATTAAACCCAGCCCGACGAAAACCTAAATCCAATCCACCACAACCCGCAAACAGAGAAATAATATTCAAAGCCACCTTTTGTTACCCGCAATAAATACAATAAATTAATAATAAAACTTTCTTTGATGAGATATCTGTCTCTTGCTTCTCTCACTCTGCGCCCTCTGCGCCCTCTGCGGTTAAAGAAAAAAATATAATTCACAAACAAACAGAATTTATAATCCTCAATGAATGCAAACTCCATCCTTCAATCATACCAACACTTCGGCGTCCACCTCGGCCTCGAAAGAATTCACCAACTCCTCGAAAAACTCGACAACCCCCACAAACAAGTACCCATTATCCACGTTGCCGGTACAAATGGCAAAGGTTCTGTTTGCGCTTATCTCTCATCGGTACTCACGGCGGCAGGTTATCGAGTCGGGCGCTACACATCGCCGCACTTAATCGATTGGACAGAAAGAATTTGTATCAACCAAAAACCAATTTCTCCAATAGCATTGCAAGACTGTTTAGAAAAAGTTGTCCGCGCTGCTGAAGGTAATACGGAAACTCCGACTCAATTTGAAATCATCACCGCCGCAGCTTGGCTGTATTTCGCCGAACAAAAAGCAGATATTGCTGTCATAGAAACCGGATTGGGCGGTAGATTGGATGCGACTAATGTTTGCGAAACTCCGCTTGTGAGTGCGATTACTTCTATCAGTCTCGAACACTGGCAAATCCTCGGCCCGACTGTCGCTGATATTGCTGGGGAAAAAGCGGGAATTATTAAATCAAAGTGTCCGGTAGTTGTCGGAGAATTGCCGGAATCTGCTAGATTAGTAGTAGAAAAACGCATTCAAGAATTGGATTGTCCGGCAGTTTGGGTAAAACCTGCGCTAGATTTAGGAGACGGATTTGTAGAATATCATCCAAGTCCAGAAATCGGCGTTAATTCGAGTTTATCTGCGGTTACAATAAGATATAAATTGCCATTGCTGGGACAAGTTCAATTAATGAATTCGGCGATCGCACTTGCAACTCTCCACACCCTGCAAAACCTAGGATGGCAAATCTCCCAAAGTGCGATCGCCAACGGAATCGCCCAAACCCAATGGCCGGGAAGACTTCAGCAGACAACTTGGAACAACCGCAACATCCTGATTGACGGCGCGCACAACCCTGCTGCTGCGATCGCCCTGCGCGAATATGTAGACAATCTTACCACTTCCCCGTCGCCGATTAACTGGGTAATCGGCATTCTGGCGACGAAAGACTGCGATGATATTTTACAAGCATTACTCAAAAAGGGCGATCGGCTTTATCTCGTTCCCGTACCCGATCAAAACTCAGCATCCCCCACAGAATTAGCCGCCATTGCTGAAAATATCTGCCCTGAATTAACTCTCACTCAAGCTTTTCCCGACTTAACAACAGCTTTAGATGCGGCTGTTACCGACGAAAACCTCACAATCCTGTGCGGTTCACTTTATCTAGTCGGCTATTTTCTGCAACAACAATCTCAAACTTAAACGCATCAGGATTGTGTTTCTTCCTCTGTAAAAATGGGAGGCCATAATTCCGAAACGGGCAATTCCCAACCGGGAAAAAGCTCTGGTACTGTTAAAATATCGCCATTTGCTAAAATAGTCGGTTCACCAGTCGATCGATAAATTGCCACTGTTTCCTCATCAGGATCGATCAGGATGCCGACAACCGCACCCAGCTCTATAAACTTCAAAACCTTAGTTTCTATAGCCTTAATGCGATCGCTCTGAGATTTGATCTCAACCACCAAATCCGGGACAAGTTCACCAAAATAACGCGGACTTTGGCGCAAGCGGGCCGCGCGCACAAACGAAACATCTGGCGCTTTGACGTTGGTATTCGGCATGATGAAACCGCCTGCGGAGTCAAACACTCTCCCCAAGCGGCGTGGATTTATCCAAGCGAAGAGAAAGGCGATGAGACGGCTACTGATTTCACTGGATACAATGTCTGATGGGCCCATAACTGAAATTTTCCCGTCTTCTAGTTCAATTGTGTAATCTAAACCCGCTTCGGAAAAAAGGGTCTGAACTTGGTTTAAATCTTTGACTGTCATCGCTGTCATAAAAGTTTTCTCCCATTATTCAGTTGAATCTTAATTCTAACATAACTCAGAATTTACAACAAATGAATAATTTAAAAGGCGACAAAACACACAATATAATATATTACAATATAATTATCGAATTAAAATAAACCAAATGACCACTACATCCAAAAAGGAACCAACCTTGGTAGATGTAATTGAGAAACTGGACAAGCTATCGACAGATGTAGATAAGCTATCGAGGGATTCCGAGAAATTTAACGATCGCTTTTCTAACTACCAGTAAGCAACTCAGTGGGTAGTACAACTTGCTTTCACTTTAATTGCTAGTGCCACTATTACAGTGATTATCACTTCGGTGCTGCGGAAGTAAGAAATTCAGGGAGAAGCCAGAAACCGGGTTTTTGACGACAATATTTCGCCACAGCCCTCAGATTATGAAAAACCCGGTTTCTTGGGCATTGATGCACATCGCACTTTTCACCTCAATAAGGGCGATTCACGCTCGGGATACCTGCGCTTCACGCCCTTTCGATAGCTTGGAGAAGCATCCAGGGCGATCGCACGGGATTGTTCAGCGTTCCTCCTTCTGTTAAAATATCTAAACCTTTGCCATTTCCCGAATAATCTGTCACTTGACCACCCGATGATGCACCGACGCTGATGATATTGTCAAACTGAAGGGATGCTTTGCCTAAAGCTGATATTTCTTGGGGATTATTGCCAGCAGGAACGACAACAACGATGTGATTTTTGCGAGCGTATTCTAGGGCATTTTCTTCGGCTTCTGTCAGTTCGTAGCGAGAAACTATTTTGCCGCTAACATCAACTTGAGTTAGTTCAAAACTAATGTTAACAACTGCATTGAGTCGATCGGATTTTTTGGCGTTATCGACAAATTCAATTAAGGATTCTGCCCAACTGTTATTGCCACTAGCCCTACCTAACCAAATCGGTGCTTCATTGTTAATGCCGTCGATGCCTTTGCTATTATTTTGAGTGGCGGCAATTAAGCCTAAAACATGAGTTCCTTGTTCGCTGCCTTCACCGGATTGAATTAAGGGATTATCATCATTAGCAATGCGGTCTTTTCCGAGAGTAATGCGGCTGTAGTCTATGTCGAAATTATTGGCATTAAATCCGCTACTAATAATACCGACTAAGGGTTGAGATGCTTTTAAAAAAGGGAATGAGGTAGTCGTTGTGACTGGATTCGAGCCGATATCTTGTGGATAATTTGTGGGTTCTGTATTGGTTTTTTCTTGACTATTTGTGGCTATTATGCTGGTTGCATTGGGTGCGACAGGTTGAGTTATTGGAGCAACTTCTTGAATAGAAATTGCTGGCTGGCTGTTGGTAGAAATTGCTGGTTTAGCTAATTCTGGTATTGCCGTTACTGGCTTGCTATCTGTCGCAATTGATTGATTGACAGTCGAAAGTTCTTGAGGATAAATATTTGGCTTGCTTTCGTGGACTATCGGCTGAAAAGTTTTACCAGATGCTTGAGTAGAAATTGCTGGTTGTTCATCGGTTTTAGGGCTGAGAGTAACAGCAGGTTGTGGTTGATTTATCTTGGTTTCTGTCTCAACGGTTGAAATGTTTTTAGGCGCAGGTTGAGGTGCAATTGCTTGAGATTCGATTTCAACTGATTTCGTTACAGTTTTATCTGAAGCCGGTGCATCTTTTGTGGTAGTAGAAATAGGGGTTGCGATCGCCTCTTTTTCTTCTTTTATTGTCAACGGATCGATGACTGTTGGAGATGAAGTCACCGAATCGGTTTTGACAGACTCATTCGGAGTGGAAGTCAGTACGATCGCCAATTTCTCATCTTCAGCCTTCACCTCAGACACGACAGCCTTGTCTGAAACCGGCAAATCCTTGGTAGAAGTATCGATCGAATCTTCAGCCTTCACCTCAGACACGACAGCCTTGTCTGAAACCGGCAAATCCTTGGTAGAAGTATCGATCGAATCTTCAGTCTTCACCCTCGACACGACAGCCTTGTCTGAAACCGGCAGATCCTTGGTAGGAGTAGCGATCGAATCTTCAGTCTTCACCCTCGACACGACAGCCTTGTCTGAAACCGGCAAATCCTTGGTAGAAGTATCGATCGAATCTTCAGTCTTCACCTCAGACACGACAGCCTTGTCTGAAACCGGCAAATCCTTGGTAGGAGTATCGATCGAATCTTCAGTCTTCACCTCAGACACGACAGCCTTGTCTGAAACCGGCAGATCCTTGGTAGGAGTAGCGATCGAATTGGCGATCGCAGGTTCGTCATCTTCAGTCTTCACTGCTGGCGTTACAGTTGTATCTGAAGTAACAACCTCCGTTTTCGAGAGAGACTCAGTATTAGTTGGAGAAATTACTTTCTCTTTTGAAACACTTGCGTTATCTGAAATCGGAACATCTAAAACCGAACCAGAATCAGTATTTTTGGCAGGTTTTTCATCCTCTTTAGCAGGCTCTACCTTCGGTTCAACATAGGGTTTAGCATAAGCAATCAAAGCCTTACCAATATCAGCTTTACGCCAATCTTTTTCAGGATTAATCACAGAATCCAAATTCACCGCAGTACCCGTCGCACCCCGCACCTGAAATATCACATCATTGTAATCGCGATCGCTCCCTAAATCAACCCGCATATCCTCCATTGCAAAAGTCTTGCCACTACCAGTCACATCAGCAATTTGCCCGACATGAAATCCCTCAGCAGGATTCGCCGTCACCATTGAAAATAAAGGACGTTTATCCCCTCCAATAACAGGATTATTCAGAACCTCTTGCACAGTTCCATTTGGCACCAACATAACGCCAAACTCATCCCCCGAAGTCATTGCAAAACTCTTGACTCCCAAATAAGTTCCTTCGTTATAATTCCCTTCAGGTAAATTACCCGTAAATTTTGCACCTTCGCTCAAATCATTAATGACTACATGACCTTTTACAGAATTGCTTAATGCCCTTGAAGCCACTTCCTTGATAAATTCTGCTGAACCAGGTACAAACTTCTCCATCCCTTTTAGACTGACGATAGCTAATTGACCCTTATACAGTCCGCCGTCAAACAAGAAATCGATACCAACTTGGCCGCTAGAGTCAACAACAAATTTCCCAGATGTAAACGAATTATCGGCGACAATCTCAGATTTAGGAGTAGTTTTGCTGAGTTCTTTAGGGGTTTCAACTGCAACAGCTTGACTGTTATCCGCAACTTTTTTGTCCTTGTCTCCGCTAGTAGTTGTCGAGTTTTGTTTGTTGCTATCTTTGCCAGCTTCATCGATAGTAGCGACTGATTTATCCGCCGTCACTTTATCAGTAGTCGCTGCTTGAATTATGGCTGGTGATTTTGAAGTCTCAACAGTTTGAGTAGTTGTTGTCGAGTTTTGTTTGTTGCTATCTTTGCCAACTTCATCGATAGTAGCGACTGGTTTCTCCGCCGTCAATTTATCAGTAGTAGTCGCTGCTTGAATTGTGGCTGGTGATTTTGAAGTCTCAACAGTTTGAGTAGTAGTTGTCGAGTTTTGTTTGTTGCTATCTTTGCCCGCTTCATCGACAATAGCGACTGGTTTCTCCGCCGTCACTTTATCAGTAGTTGCTGCTTGAATTATGGATTCTTTTGCTTGTGAAATCAGGTTACTGTTAGTGGCCAGTGTTTCCGATTTATTTTCTTTTTCTGCTAACGCATCGATTTTTTTATCAGGGGATATTTCCTTGGCACTCTGATTGTTAGTCAAAGAGTCAGTTGTTGTCAGACTGTCAGCTTTGATGGCAATTAACGGTGCATCTTTGCTGCTTCCAGTCAGGGTATCCTTGGCATCTATGGCTGACTGGGAACCGGATAGGGCGTCGCCGCGACTCGTATTGCCACTAACTGACCTGCTTAAGCTGCTATTGAGAGGATTTGGAACAATTAATGAATCATCGGATTTGTTGCTGATTGACTCGGAAGCAGCATCTTTTGATTTCAGTAAATTAGTCGTAACTAATGGTTTATCGGGTTCGATCGCTATTTTATTGTTGCTGTCAAGCATCAAGGAACCTTCGCCGATATTTTGCTTGTTGCTGTTGCTTAAAGGGTTGAGGATAGAATTGTTGGCAGCACTTCCCGGCAAAGTGTCGGCGATTAGAACATCTTTCAGCAGAACATTAGTTTGACCTTGATTGATAGTTGTCATTGAGATTATACTCCTAATCTTGGATTAAATGAAAATTGATATAATGAAATCAAACGATCGCCCAAACGTTGAATTGGCTTCTCTACTCTAATTACGGAAGCAGCCCCAAGTTTTTACGCAAATCTCAAAACTGCTTTTTCACACGAAAGTGCGATCGCCCCCTCAACCCTAATTACGAAACCACCTCAAACTTTTTACGCAAATCTCAAAACTTTTTTCCCAAACCCCCTCAAACGTAAAGTTTTGTAACAATCTCCCCACAAATGCGTAAAAAATTGAGACTCTACCGAAAAACAACATAGAAATGCCCCAAGACTGCACAAGAATCCCCAG
The DNA here is from genome assembly GCF_020737885.1 of Microcoleus sp. PH2017_34_RAT_O_A. Taxonomy (NCBI): domain Bacteria; kingdom Bacillati; phylum Cyanobacteriota; class Cyanophyceae; order Oscillatoriales; family Microcoleaceae; genus Microcoleus; species Microcoleus sp. PH2017_34_RAT_O_A. Next base: position 39,869 of record NZ_JAEQDD010000021.1, read on the forward strand.
AGGAGTGAGGAGATTGAGATGGAGGACGAAATTGATTTACAACTCAAACAGCTAGCCGTCGAAGCTCAACAGCACCCAGCCCTTAGCCTTGAGCGACAGAAAGCATTAACCAAACTGAGAAACGCAATTTGGCTATCGGGCAAGCTTGCTTATCCCCAAAAAAGGTCATGGTCTCCTAATATTTACGAAGACCTTTATAACGAAGCACTTCTAAAAACAATTGAGTATATTTGTCTAAAAATTGACAAATACGATCCAGAAAGACCACTGATGGCCCCGGTCAATCACATATTGAAGTTGAGATTCAAAGATGCTGTTAAGCGATATATGAAAGAAAAAAATAGAACACGCGAACTACCTTCCTTAAACGACCTAGATAATTACCAGTCACCACAATCACCATTGTCCGAAGAGGCTACAATGCTGCGTGAATTGATCGAAGAAGATCCAGATGGCCATTTTAGAAGAGTGTCACTTAGATGTCGCCCGGATATTTCTTGGCAAGTTATAGCTTTAGCTAAATTGGATGGTGAAACATTGGATAGTATGTCTCAAAGGTTTGGAGTTTCTATTTCAGGTATCGACAGTTTTTTTAATCGAAACCTGCGGAGATTTGGTGATGATTTTCGTAATAAATTACAGTAGCAATTAAGCGACAACCACAGAAACTAATGATGAGTAAAATGATCGAACCAATAACTTTCACCGTACCGCTATCCTTTGAAGCCCATGACATCGCTCAACAGTGCGCTCAAAAATCCCTGCCGACAAAATTCAAACAAGTTTATCTCAATACCCTAGCAGTGTATGCAGTAGATTCTTACCTACGCTGCATGGGATTTGAAACTAACTTGGCTCATAGCGAAAGTCGCGATTCACTCATGCTCAAATTTGTAGATGTCGCCGATTTAGATATCGTCGGCGTTGGCAAAATTGAATGTCGTCCCGTATTGCCCGATTCCCAAACTTGTAACATTCCCTCCGATGCTTGGGAAAATCGCATCGGTTACGTTGCTGTACAATTAAATCAATCTTTGAAAGAAGCAACGCTACTAGGATTTACTAAAACTTCTGCAATGAGAGAAGTACCGCTCACTCAACTGCAATCCCTAGAATATTTTCTTGCCTACATGAATCGAATTCAACAACTGAAACCAGTTAATTTAATGAACTGGTTTGAGGATGTTTTTGATGCGGGATGGCAAGTAATTGATGAGCTATTAAATCCCGAACAACTGGAGTGGCATTTTAGAAGTACGAACGCATTACCTATCGAGAGGGGTTATAAAATTGATTTGGGAATGCAGCTAGCACAACAGTCTGTAACACTTGCAGTCATGCTGGCACCAGAACCAGGTTCCGAAGTGGATATCCAAGTGCAAGTGTATCCGATGGGAAATCAAACTTGTTTGCCAGAAGGGTTAAAATTGATAGTGATGGATGAGTCAGAAGAGGTAGTTCTTGAGGCAACATCCAGAGATGATGACAACTTTATTCAGTTGGAATTTAGTTCTGAATTAAGAGAATTATTTGGCGTTACTGTGGCACTCGGAGAAGCTAGCGTGACGAAACATTTTCATTGGTAATCTGCCACGCATTTGTCATTCCCAGCTAGCACCTGGGAACGAAAGCAACAACTCAAGTATTGACTGCTAACCTATTGAAAATTTCACTTGGATTTTATGTCATCATTAACCTTTCAAAACTTGCGCGGTCAAAATCTCCAAGGTCGTTCTTTCAAAGGTCAAGATCTGACTAATACTGATTTCTCTTATGCAGATATCCGAGGTGCAGATTTTAGCGGAGCAACTCTCGATGGTGCTAACTTCAGTCACGCTCGCTGCGGATTAATAGTGCGATCGCAAATCAAAATATTCATAATTGTAGCACTGATATCAGCAATGTCAGGAACGGCTGCTGTAACTGCTATCAGTCAGACATTCAGATCTCTATTTGCCAAAAATATTGGGTACTCCAGTTTGATTGTAACAGCAATCATCTTATTACTGAATACTGTTCTTTTGGCTCTCACGATTCGCCAAGGAATACAAAAAGCTTTGGGGTCTTTAGCTATGGCGGCTGCAATCTTTGTACCTTGCATTGCTGTTTTAAGTGCGATCTCGAACGATAAACACCCGATACTGGCTTGGCTGAGAGGTTTTAGACCTGGGAGCTTAACTGGGGCGTTGGCTGGTGAACCGAATACCAACGATATTCCGTTTTTAATTGTAAGTTTGATCGGGGCTGTGGCTGCGACTACGATCGCAGTTGTAACTTTGCCTTTAGCTGTGGCTTTGGCTGAGGTTGTATTGGGCAGAATAGTGGCAGTTTTAGCTGTATTTGAAGCTCTGGCAATAAGTGCGATCGCCACCGGAATTATTATCAATAATTCAACCCGGTATTTAAAAGCATCTGTGTTAATTAATACTAGATTAGCTGACAACACGAACAATAAATGTTATGATTTTCTAGACCAATGTGTCGCAAATTCTTCCAATCCACCTATAGTTATTGCGATTATCATTATAGCGGTAATTTTAGCTGTAGCTTTGGTCTCATTGGGAACTTATATTGGCAACAGAGTTTTAGCTGAAGATGATAAATATGCCGTAATTCACCAATTAGCTAATGCGATTGCAGCGGCAGGCGGTACCAGCTTTCGGGGTGCTAATTTAGCCAATATTAATTTTAGTTACGCTCTTCTCAAAAACACTGATTTTAGATGTGCTAATATTTATCGTACAATGTGGCACAAAAGCTCAAGAATTGAGTGGGCAAGAGTCGGCGAGACAATATTAATTGATCCCGCAGTTCGAGATTTGCTAGTGACCGGCAACGGCTATAATAAATCATATCAAGGCATGGATTTGAAAGGAGCAAACTTGATAGGTGTAGACCTCGGCTACGCCAAACTTCAAACAGCAGACCTCAGTCAAGCGACTTTAGAAGCTGCTAATTTAGAGTATGCAATTTTTAGTCAAGTTCAGGCGATCGGCACTGATTTCAGTAATGCGAGAATGACTGGTGCTTGCGGTTTAGGAACCTGGAATATTGACAGCACTACGAAACTAGAATGGGTAGATTGTCGGTGGGTTTACTTGCTAGAAGAACCGAAACCTGGCACTGACGATCGCGAACGCCGTCCCCACAGTGAAAAATCTCAATTTGAGATCGGAGAATTTACCAGTTTTTTTCAAGAGGTAGTCAATACAGTTGACTTAATTTTCCGTAACGGTGTTGATTGGAAAGCCTTCTACCAATCTTTCCAAAAAGTTCAGGACGATCTCAAAGGTACAGAACTAAAAATTCAGAGTATTGAAAATAAAGGCAATGGCGTTGTTGTCATCAAGGTTAGCGTACCTCCTGACACAGACAAAGAGAAGATTGAGACTGATTTCAATGGTTTCTACCAAAAAATGCTAGAATTAGCAAGAGTAAAAAATCCAATAATTCAAGAGTTCCCAGAACAGCAAAGATACTTGCTATCAGTAGTAGAGAAGATAGTAAAACCACTTTCAGAACAGGTAGTTGTCTTAAACTTAGATCGTGGTGACTTGAACCAAGGCTTTGCCGTCAGCGCTGATATTTACTGTGACGGACACCGTTTGCCAATCCAAATAGAAGGCAATTTGCCACCACAAGCAAAAATTTTAAAACGCTATCAACAGTGGGAAGAAATGTATAACATTAAAAACCAGAACAGCCGGATCAAAGGCAAAGAAGGTCAAGTCACTAACTTTTCTATAAAGAAGCTAACAACGTTAGCTGAGGATGTGGAAGCGGAAGTAAATAATTGGCTGAATTCAGCACCATTTAACCCGATCGAGCAAAAATTGCACGACAATTTAAACTTTGATGATGAGGTGCGGGTGATTGTGCAAACTGAAGATGCCTTCCTGCGAAAACTTCCCTGGCATCGGTGGAAGTTTTTTGAAGTTTATTGCCAACAAGCAGAAGTCGCTTTAAGTCGCACAGTATCTAATAGGGTAAAGAAATTCGTCCTACCAAGAAGTAAAGTGAGAATCTTAGCAATTTTGGGTGACGATACAGGAATTAATATCGATGAAGACAAACAGGTGTTAGAGAATTTGTCAGACACAGAAATCATGTTTTTGCTCAAACCAACTCGCGAGGAATGTGAGGAATGTCTCAGAGATAAAATAGGCTGGGACATTCTCTGTTTTTCCGGTCACAGTTACAGCGAAGTAGATGGCAGCAGTGGGGCAATTTATATTAATAAAACAGATAAGTTAACTGTCGAAGAACTCAGAATTTCCTTGAAAATAGCCATTGAACGTGGTTTGGAGATAGCAATTTTTAATTCTTGCGATGGCTTGGGATTGGGGAAACAGTTAGCTGATTTAGATATCCCTCAAATTATCGTGATGCGGGAACCTGTGCTAGATGCGATCGCCCAGGAGTTTTTGAGGCATTTTCTGAAAGCTTTTGCTGGTGGCGATTCTTTGTATGTTTCTGTGCGATCGGCGCGAGAAAAGTTGAAACAAAAATGGGATAAGCAATTTCCCGGTGCTAGTTGGTTGCCTGCTATTTGCCAGAATCAATCTGAGTATCCCAAGAAATGGGGAGATTTTCAAGGGAATTGTTAGCGGTATATTGAGTAAATTTAGTTTTTGTTTGAGGTGTTAATTATGTCGGCATTTGTCTGCAATTTTGTGCAACATATCCACACATCGCTTTTAAAACTCCGTTTTGCAGGCGAGGGCAAGTCACTTCTACAAAGGCAAAGAATATACTTAAATACCGGATTGTATATCAGTTACCAGAAGTGCGATTCCCTGCGGTACAAGCTATGCATGGGTGCAGGATGTACCAACGCTTCCCAGGGCTTCACTTTAATTGAGTTGCTGGTTGTCATTTTTATTATTGGGATTTTATCTGCGATCGCCCTCCCTACCTTCTTCAGGTTAATCGGTAAAGCTAAAGAAAGTGAAGCCACACAATATATTAGCTATTTGAACAAACACCAAACGGCGCAATATTACGAAGCAACGGGATTTACCAACTCTTTCGGATCGCTTTCATTTTCCCAAGATCCAACAGCAACTTCTGCTGCTGCTATTTTGAAAGGTTTTGGCTTTTCTGTGCGAGAAAGCAAGAATTATTTGTATGGTATCAAAGTTGCGACTTACAATGGCTATCCAATTGCAGCTCAAGTAGCTGTGTCTAAAAATTTAGGTGTGCGATCTTATTTTGGAATTATCTACGCCCACGATAATAATATCTTAGTTCCGTGCGGCCCGGTTGCTGTTGATTTGAGTTTGGCTTCTCCGGTGCTTAAACAAGTACAGATGGTGACACAATTTATAGCCACTCCTGAGATTTATTGTCCTTATCCTAGTTTCATAAAATAGTGCTAGATTTAGTAAATGTAGTTTTTGTTAGCTAGTACCCAAATATAACTGGAGTTGAGACTAAGTCGTAGGTTGCGTCAGTCGGGGTTTTTTCGATTATCATCAAGTAGATGCAATAGATCTCTTGCAAAAATACAAAGCACCCCACCCCAACCCTCCCCTTGGTAAGGGGAGGGGGTAAGATTATTCTTGTTTCCCCCTCCGGGAGGGGGGACTTGCGGGGGGTAAATTTGACGAGAGCAAGAGTTCTAATCTGAGGCACCCTACTTTAATCAATCAAACATGAAAAATCTCGAACAATTAAGCGAAATTGCCCAGGCCGCCGCTTGGGGTGCCGCAGATATTTTACAATCCTATTATCGCCCTGATGCTAATACTCCCAACCTGGACATTCAAGAACAAAAAGACGGCCCAGTTACCGCCGCTGATGTCGCTGTCAATTCTTACATTCTCGATGAATTGCAGTCGGTTTTAGGGAATGCAGAATTTGGCTACCTGAGCGAAGAAACTTACAAATCTTATTTAGAAAGTTGTGGCAAAGTTCCTTTATCTCAATCTTGGGTTTGGATTATTGACCCTTTGGATGGAACGCGCGATTTTATTGACAAGACTGGTGAATTTGCGGTTCATATTGCTTTAGCTTTTGAGGGAAAACCGATATTAGCGGTTGTGGCTTGGCCGTCCAAGCAAAAGATTTATTATGCCATCCGCGATGCTGGTGCTTTTGGGGAAAGTCGCGGGGGTTGTGCGGTGAAATTGCAGGTTTCTGCGCGAAATATAGTGGCAGATTTATCTATAGTAACCAGTCGCAGTCACAGGGACGATCGGCTAAATCGACTATTGCACAAATTTCCCTGCCAAAATCAACTGGCTGTGGGTAGCATCGGCTGCAAGATTGCGACGATTGTCGAACAAAAAGCTGATGTTTATATTGCTCTTTCGGGGAAGTCGGCGCCGAAGGATTGGGATTTGGCGGCGCCGGAATTGATTTTGACGGAGGCGGGCGGGCGATTTACTCGTTTTGATGGTTCTGCTTTGCAATATAACCGGGGAGATGTCAGTCAGTGGGGGGGGTTGTTGGCGAGTAACGGTTGCTGTCACGATGCTTTGTGCAGGGATGCTGAGGGGATTTTGGCTGAGATTGATTCGGGTTTGCGGTAATCAGGTTGGTTTGTAGTGAGGAATGCGAGTCCTCGGAATGGGTGCGGACTGAAGTCCTCACTACGAACCTGTTTTTTCATTGCACATAACTTTACTTACCTAACTTATGTATTAATTACCACGTTTAAATCCTCAGTACAATAGCACTTATGTTTCAAAAATATTTGTGGTGTATGCAGCTCGCATTCATCGCAGTAATTGTACTTAAGTATTTTGTCGCTCTTTATCGGTAGTTTAATTAACCAGATCTTTTTAAAGAAAACTTTATATAGCTCGGATAAAAAAACTGTTATGGTAGCTACAACAGATGAGAAATAACCGAATTTTTACGCAGAAATCCCGTGTCTGTGTAAATCAAAATTGATAGACAGTTTCGCACGCAAGTTACGAAACAGGGGAATTGTTGTCTTTTTTTAACCCCAAATAGGTGTATTATGTCAAATTTAAATTTTCCAGTTTCTGTAAGGGCGATCGCCTTTATCGACACAAGAGTACAAGATTATCAAAGTTTGGTGGCTGGGGTAACACCGGGTACGGAAGTTGTGGTGTTAGATGGGAACGAGGATGCGATCGCACAAATTACTCAAATCTTAGCCCTTCGTACCAATATTGACAGCATTCACATCGTTTCTCACGGTGCTCCAGGTAGCTTACAGGTGGGTGATGGTAGCTTGAGTTTAGACGATCTAGAGTGCGATCGGCATTCTCTACAGCAGTGGTTTTCGCGACTCAGCAAAAATCCACCTAATATCCTGCTGTACGGGTGCGAAGTAGCAGCAGGTGAGACAGGTTTAGCATTTGTCAAACGCTTGAGTGAGTTAACCGGGGCGTCGGTTGCAGCTTCCCAAAACCTCACGGGAAGCGCGACAAAAGGTGGAGACTGGGAACTAGAAACAAGCACCGGAAAAATAGCAACACCGCTGGTATTTGCACTTGAAGTATTAGCAGGTTACGAACACGTTTTGAATAGTTTCAAGCCAGCTACCAACTTTCCTGTGGGTTCAAATCCCGTCTTAGTTGATGTTGGAGACTTTAACGGCGATGGAATAAAAGATTTAGCTGTTGCCAATAGCAACGCTGCCGGAGGTGGCACTTCTGGCACTTCTATTCTGCTAGGAAATGCCACAGGAGGCTTCAATCCAGCTACTAACTTGACTCAGGGAGGAAATGCCCTCGCGATCGGCAGATTTTTCGGAAGTAACAGAGACGGCTTAGTTGTCGATAACGGCAACGGTTCTCTCACGCTATTTTTGGGTGGCTTAGCTTCAAGCACTAATATATCTTTGAACCCAACAAGTCGGGCTAATTACATTGCTGCTACGGATTTTAACGGCGATGGCTTGACAGACTTAGCTGTAGCGACTACTCGCGCCACGGGTGTCCCCAATACTAATAGCGCTGTCTCAATTCTATTGCAGAATCTTGACGGGACTTTTAGTGCACCAGTCAATTCTTTGGTAGGAATACAGCCCACTTCTATCGCCGTGGGTGACTTTGATGGTGACGGGAAACAAGACGATTTAGCTGTGACAAGTCGCACCGCTAACACAGTTTCAATTCTGTTGGCAAACAATAGTGGAGTCTTTACTAATGGCCCAACTATTCCAGTGGGAACAGGGCCGTATTCGATCGTAGTAGGGAAGTTTGACGCGGACAATACAGACGACTTGGCTGTGAATAATAATACCCCTAATAATACCTCAATTTTATTACAAAAAAACCCCGGAACTTTTACTACTGCTCCCAATTTAGTGGCTTCTGGATTCGTGGCTGCCGGAGATATAGACGGTGACGGGAAGCCGGACTTGGCCTTCACAGGAGGTGCTAAAGGCGTGTCAGTTCTGATTGGAAAAGGTAATGGTGAATTTAGCACTCCGATCGACTTTCCGGTGGGTTCTGCGAATTCTTATCCCACTTCCGTTGTGGTGAAGGATATTGATGGAGATGGCGCGCTGGATATTGCTGCAACTAACTTTTCAGACAACACTGTTTCGGTGCTGCTCAATACACCCAGTAAGGTAAGTTTTGTCGGTGCCAAAGTAGGTGGTACTTACAATGTCAATGAAGGCGCTACCGACACAGTAATTGATATCCCAGTTACTATCACCAATAGCAGTTCTTTCGGCGATGTAGTTGTACCAATTGTCATCGACCCCAGTAGCACAGCTACTCTAGGTGCTGATTACACTCTTTCAACTACATCGCTGACTTTTCCTGCCAACACTACTACTCTCACCCAGAATGTTGCAGTCACTATCAAAGCTGACAATATCGTTGACAGTAACGAACAAATTATTCTCAATCTTGGCAAAGTTACAGGTGGTGTTGCCGGTACGAGTCAAGCAAAAGTCTTTATCTTGGATCGGAATAGTTCTTATACTATTGCTGCCAATACTCCTAGCGTTATCGAAGGCAATTCTGGGAAAACTCCGGCAACATTTACGATCGCTCGCAATGGCAGCACGGAACTTTTTAGTACAGTAGATTATACGATCGCCGGAACAGCGACTAACGGCAGCGACTACAACAATATCGGCGGCACTTCTGGCGCAACGACTGCTACTGGCAAAATTACTTTTGCAGCGGGCGAAACATCCAAAACTATTAGTTTGGATGTGTTGGGTGACGGATTGGTTGAACCAGATGAAACAGTTACGGTTACTCTATCGAATCCTGTTTCACCGGGTGGCGCGCCGACAATTGCGACGGCAACTGCTACCATGACGATCGCAAATGATGACACTGCCGGCTTCAGCGTTGCACCTACGAACATCACTGCGACAGAAGGCGGCGCAACGGGCAGTTACAAAGTCAAGCTAACTTCGGAACCTTCTGCACCAGTTAACATTAGCTTTAATACTGGCAATGCAATTAGCCCGATCGCCCAAATTACCTTTGACAGCACTAACTGGAATGTTGAGAAGACTGTCACTGCTACTGCGATCGACGATACTGTAGCACAAGGAACGCACACAGGGACGATCGCTCACACAGCTACCAGTACCGATGTTAGTTATAACGCCAAAGCGATTCCGAATGTAACCGCATCGATTACAGATAACGATAGTCCGGGTGTTTCCATTGTCCAATCTGCCGGTAGTACAAATATTGCTGAAGGCGGTGCAACGGCTACCTACGGCGTGGTTCTGACTACCATACCTACCGCACCTGTGACGATTAATTTTGACACGGGCAGTCAAATTAGCGCGATCGCACCTATCACTTTTACGCCCACTACTTGGAATGTTGCTCAAAATGTGACCGTTAGTGCGATCGATGACAACATCGCCGAAGGAACTCACAGCGGCACGATTACTCACAAGTCTGTCAGCACGGATACCAAGTATAACAACCTGACAATTTCTCCTGTAACTGCCACGATTTCTGACAACGATACCGCAAGTGTGATTATTTCACCGACGAGTACAACTGCTACTGAAGGTGGTGCTACAGGGACGTACAGCGTTCAGTTAAAATCCCAGCCCACGGCGCCTGTGACGATTAGTTTCGGTACAGGGGATCAAATAAGTGCGATCGCATCTGTTACTTTTGACTCTACTAACTGGAATGTGGCGAAACCTGTCACAGTAACGGCTACGGACGATGCGGTTGTTGAAGGCAATCATACAGGGACTATTTCTCATACGGCTGCGAGTGCTGATGCTAAGTATAACGGGATTGTCGGGATTCCAAATGTCGCGGTGGCGATCGCCGATAACGATCCAGTCATACCCAAGCCAGTCGATCCAGTCATACCCAAGCCAGTCGATCCAGTCATACCCAAGCCAGTCGATCCAGTCATACCCAAGCCAGTCGAGTCGATCCAGTCATACCCAAGCCAGTCGATCCAGTCATACCCAAGCCAGTCGATCCAGTCATACCCAAGCCAGTCGATCCACCGACAAGGATTGGAGGTAATGAGACGATTGCTGGTGGCATCGATGCAAAGAATTGGTGCGGTATAGAAGCTGGATTGGATAAACTTGAGAAAATTCTTGACAACCAATTACAGGCAGTTAACCTACCCATTGTCGGCCCCCTCAAGAACATTTCTCCAGATTTTATTAGCAACTTCAAGACCAAGCTAGTCGATACGATTAAAAATGGCGCTAATCAAAGTCTGAGTCAATTAGAAAGTAGCATCCGCAATACTTTAGGGCCGGATTTTGATGTCAAAGTAGATGGAAATTCAACTGCTGATGAAAGCACACTGCTAATTACACTTGGCAAGAAATACCAATTTCCTGATATCAATCTCTCCAAAGATTTAGGAGTGCCAGTTCTAGGTTTAAACGTTGATGGAAAAGCCAAATCAAAATACAACTACAACTTGTCCCTAGGAGTTGGTGTTAGTAAAGATTTCGGCTGTTACATAGACACTGACAAAACCAAGTTAACCGCCAATATCGACTTGGCTCTAAATGATGAATTCAAGGCTAAAGGGAACTTAGGTTTTTTCCAAGTTGACCTGGCAAACGATACCAAAAACCCTACTAAAGTCGATGCCAACCTCGAAGTCAAGCTGAATGACTTAGACAATCTGGGATTGCCCAATGATGGTTCTCGCCTCACCTTGCCAGAACTGCAAGGCAACTATCAGTTCAAAGACTTATTCAATGCCAACTTAACGAGTAATGCTAATCTCGGTCTCACCGGAAAAACCAGCATCAACGGCAATGCTGCATTCCCCTCCTATAACTTCGACTTAGCAGTTGATTGGCCGCTCCTAAATTACGCTAATGGTAAATTAACTGGACCGCAAAAGCCCACAGTTGCATTTAACAATATGCAACTAGATTTGGGGACATTTGTCAATAATTTTGCCAAACCAATTATCGGTAAAATTTCTGATGTCATTAAACCATTTCGACCAGTTATTAACTTTTTGAATGCCGACACTAAGTTACTGTCTAAACTAGGTCTAGCCGGGTCATTTGATAAAAATGGCGATGGCAAAGTCAGTGTATTAGAACTGGCAGCAAAAATATCTGGTCGCGATATCGATACTCGCTTTTTAGATGCGGTTGCTAAGGTTGATAAGGTTGTTAATTTGGCAACCCAAATAGCAAATTCTCCCGACAAAATCGACTTAGGCTCCTATACTCTGGGGAATATAGATGTTGCCGATCAAAGTGATCGTCTTCAGACTGCTTTTTCAGTCCCAACAACTGCTGTACAGCAAAGCGCAAACCAACAAATTAACTCCAAGACAAGCGGCAAAGTCAAGGAATTGTTAAATGCTTTACAAGATATTGATGGCTTTGATATCCCACTCTTGACCAAACCAGAAACCGCGATTCAATTGCTGATAGGTAAACCGGATGTTCCGGTTTTAAGCTATCAGATACCCAAACTGGAATTTGACTTTAATATTGAGAAAGATTTTCCGATCTGGGGGCCGCTTAAGGGTTTACTCGCAGGTAAGTTTAGTGCTTCAGCTCATCTAGGCTTTGGGTACGATACCTACGGATTAAGTCAGTGGAAAAACTCGAATTTTGCTGCGGGTTCTGCTGACCAAGTTTTGGATGGATTTTATGTGAGCGATCGCGAAAATGCTGACGGTACAGGGGCAGATGTTGACGAACTCAGTCTTGACGCTAGTATTGCCGTGGGTGCTAAGATAGATGCGCTAATTGCCGAGGGTTCTGTCAGAGGTGGAATTCAAGGAAAAGTCGGCATCGATCTGATAGATATTGGAGAATTCCAGCCCAAACAAGGCGGTGACGGCAAAATCCGAGTATCAGAAATCACTTCCCGTATCAGCCAACCATCGGCACTGTTTGATGTAACAGGACAAGTTAATGCTTTCTTGGCTGCTCAAGCTAAGGTAATTTCAGTAAAATTCTGTAAGAAAACCATTCCAGCAGTAAAAGTTTGGACGCCGTGGGGCCGCAAAACTATTATCCCTGAAATCACCATACCTATTCCTTGCGGAGCTGATTACAAAACAGTCTACGATAAGAACTTTGCCACATTTGAGTTAGCTAGCTTTAGTTTGGGGCCGAGTTATAGCACTAGAGGCAAAGCAATTAACGGCTACATGGCCGGGGCGACAGTCTTCTTCGATGGAAACTTTAATGGAATCAAAGATGACAGCGAACCGTTCTCAATTACTAACGCCGATGGCAGCTTTGACTTAGATGTCTCTCTTGACAGATTCGACAAAAACAACAGTGGCAACCTCGAACCGGATGAAGGCAGAATTGTCATTACCGACGGCATTAATACCTCTACTGATTTGCCGCAGCAAACACCATTGTTTGCCACGCCCGATGCTACTGTTGTTACTCCACTAACTACTTTGATGGCTGAGTTGGTCGAGCAAGGGATTAGCGTAACTGAGGCACAGACTAAAGTAAAATCGGGACTAGGACTGTCGTCAGGAATTGACTTGACTAGCTACGATCCGCTAGAGGCAATTACTCAAAACAATCCGAATGGGTTAGCTGTTTATGCCGCCCACGCTCAGGTACAAAATACCATTGTCTTGGTAACTAATTTAATTAGCGGTGCTTCAACTACTGCTAAAAATGAAATTGCCGATCGCATTATTTCCACCCTTGCCGATCGAATTAAATCCGGCCCTGTAGATTTAACCAATTCCGGACAATTACAAACCATTATTCAGTCGGCAGCGACTCAACTGCAAGTACCGCAAGTATCTGCCATTGCCTCGGATGCTGCGAAAATTATTGCAGAGGGCAATCAGCGGATTGGTGCGATCGCCTCCAGCAACTCCTCGCCTTCAGATGCAGCCACCGAAATAGCGCGCGTACAACTGGTGGAACAACGTGAAGTCACCAAAGACTTGCAGCAAGTAGCAGCAGGTAGTAAAACGATTCAGCAGGCGATCGCAGAAAACACGGGCGCATCTCTAAATACCCAAATTCAGTCAGCAACAGTTAACAATCCTACTGTTCGCAATACTGTAACAGATGATTCCAGCGCACCTTCAAATCCCGAAGAACCCTTCCCCGATAGCGGTATTGAATTAGTCAAAGATGGTCAAAACTTTACCGAAAGCACTGATGGTGATGATACTCTAGTCGGTAGCGCTGCTGATGATTTATTGCGTGGCAAAAATGGAAATGATTTCCTATTTGGCCTTGATGGCAACGATTGGATAAATGGCAATCAAGGCAACGACTTAACTGATGGCGGAATCGGCGACGATACCCTCTACGGCGGTAAGGGTTTTGATACCTTGACAGGAGGCGCTGGTAATGACTTTATTTCTGGTAATCGAGGCGAAGATATCCTGATGGGTGAAAAGGGTGAAGATACTCTCTACGGCGGTCAAGGTAATGATATCTTGGTAGGAGGTGAAGGCAACGATTACCTCAGCGGCGATTTGGGAGATGATACCTTACTGGGAGGCCTCGGGAGCGATCGCTTTTTACTCTCTATTGATTCTGGCATCGATACTATTGCCGACTTTGAAGATGGCAAAGATTTGCTGATTCTCGGTAATGGAGTGACTTTCTCGCAATTGGCAATTACTGAAAGTAATGGGATAACTCAGATTAGTTTTGCCGCCACCGGACAAGTTTTTGCTTCTTTAATAGGAGTGTCTGCCACTGCGATTAATGCGACGGATTTCACTTTGTTATAGTTCAATACGGTTCAGTTAAGACAGTCCACTGGGAAAAACGATTGCTCTCCCGCGGCGCAATGACAAACAAACCTTAACTGAACCGTATTCTGTTATAGTTATCGATACTATTAAACCTACTTTTTCGATCTTTGCCACTCCGATATGGTCTATCATGGTAAAATCAAACCTGACAATGCCTTACGAAATTGACTTAAGAACAGGCGCGATCGCAGGTACGCAGAACCAGTTTATTACTCTTGTCCAACCTCCGATTGATGCCAACGGCGACAGTTGGTTAGAAACGTTAGTAAAGATAGACTTTAAAGGTTTCACCACAGTTAAATTTATTGTTGACTACGGTACAACACCATCAGGATGGACGGTAAATATTGGTGATTCGGCATCGAATGACGGCTATGGAGGGGATGGCGGGACTCAAAGCAACGATGCTGAGATGCAGATTGCAAATGGGAATATGGCTGTTTTTGGTAACGACTACAATGCACCTCCTGGCGCTCAAATTATCCAGGGAAATGTTCCTAAGTTGGTAAGTAAAGGTTCCCGTATCGAGTTAGAAATTAGTAACAAACATCTGGCATGGAACAACCACAAAGGACTGCAAAATAGCTTGAACTCGCCGTACTTGTATGCTACTGCCAGTCAAGCTGATACGACGGGATCGGTCAACTCCAGCATCTATGCTAGCTTTAACAGGGTGATTAGCGGGCGATCGGATCGCTTGGGTTCGGGAGTGAGGAAGGTAACTATTCTTCTCGATCCGATCGACTATTCTATTACTCCTAAGGCTGTGGCAATTGCAGAAGGCAATGCTGGCACTACTCCTGTTACTTTTACCATCACTCGCAAAGGCGCTACATCCTGGGCAAGTTCCGTAGATTATGCGATCGGCGGTAGTGCGACCAACAGCAGCAATTACAATAATATTGGGGCAACTGATCGCGCAACAGAGATCGCAGGTACGATCGACTTTGCAGCGGGTGAAATATCCAAAAGCCTGACTCTGTATGTGGTGGGCGATACACAGTTTGAACCTAATGAAACGATCGCGGTTGCACTGTCAAATCCTGTGGCACCTTTTAGCTCTTATATTACCACTGCGATCGCCACAACTACGATTGACAATGATGACGGCTTAGTCGCTCATATTAATGTTTATTACGCGATCGCCGCCGTAGGATTAGCAGTCATGATTCTAAGTATAGCCAAATTGCGTTCCATGACATGAGGGCATTGATTTTATTGAGGTTATCTATAAATCAATACGGTTCGTTTAACACTCCTGATGATTGGAGATCCTCGTTAAGAAGCAGGGCAGTTTTATTCTCATCATAAAAATTAGGTACGTAGTTGGGCTTTAGCCCTCTTTATCTATACGTTTAAAGAGGGCTGAAGCCCAACTACGTACCTTAATTAATATGATAGTTTCGTCTGATTCGCAAATCTTTGTGGTACAGTGATTTCGGATTCATTTCCTGAATATTGTCTTTATCAAAATTTTAATTAATCGGCTATTTTTAAAGAAAAGTTTACAGAACTCCTCGAAGAAAGCTGCTATTGTTACTACAACAGATATTCCAACTGCAAGTTTTTACACAGATGCTGTGTCTTTAGCAATCAAAATTAAATTTTGTGAGAAAACTTAGCGAAATAGATGAATTGTTGTCTTATTTTTAATTTCCAAATAGGTGTATAATGCCAAATTTAAATTTTCCAGTTTCAGTAAAGTCGATCGCCTTTATCGACACAAGCGTACCAAATTATCACAGTTTAGTGGCTGGGGTAACACCGGGTACGGAAGTAGTAGTGTTAGATGGGCACGAGGATGCGATCGACCAAATCACCCAAATCTTAGCCGATCGGGCGAATATTGACAGCATCCACATTATCTCCCACGGCAGTCCCGGAAGTCTGCAATTCGGTAAAACCAGATTTTCCTTAGATAATTTAGAAACATATTCCCAGCAATTGCAGCAGTGGCGGAATGCTTTTACAGGCAGTGCGGATATTTTAATTTATGGTTGTAATGTTGCATCAAACTCCTACCCTTGCCCGAAAGTCCGCCGGGGGTTCAAACCCCCGTCTCAAAGCGAAAGTCGGTTGAAACCGACTGGAAATAACTCATTCACCAATGTCAGAAACCCGGTTTCTCTCTCGATTGTTGAGAATGCTGCAATATCTCAGTTGAAACTGACAGCTTGCAGCACGATCTATAATCCTGTACGGGCGAATTTACCAACAGTCTTAAAGACAACAGACAGGTTAAATAAACCCGCCCTCCCCCATGAAAAAGCCCCAATTGACATTGGTACAAAATCTCAGTTAAAACTGACTGAAAATAGCTCTTTAACACCTCGCGCTTATCCGCAAGTCCAACCGGGGTTAAAACCCCTGTCTCAAAGCGAAAGTCGGTTGAAACCGACTGAAAACAAGACGAATATTCAGTCATCTTTAGATGACTTTCGCTATGAGACGGGGAATTCATTCCCCGGCGGTACCGGGGAACAAGCGAGAGATTTAGATGTAGATTTAGATATAGACGGTTTCACCTTCCTCAAACGAATCGCCCAACTCACAAATGCCAATGTTGCGGCTTCCAAAAACCTCACGGGAAGCGCGGCAAAAGGCGGCGACTGGAAACTCGAAGCAAGAATCGGGGAAATTAACACACCTCTAGTATTTGCACCAGAGATATTAGCAAGTTACGAATATGTTTTAAATACTTTTGGTAACTCAACTAACTTTCCGATAACCTACAGTCTCCGCAAAGTTGCCACTGGAGATTTTAACAAAGATGGCAACCTTGACCTAGCATTTGCCACCACTGGATCTAATCGCAACGTCTCGATCGCACTGGGAGATGGCACTGGCAACTTTGGTACTGCCACTAATTTTAACACCAACCCACCAAGCGATCTAGCTACCTGGTATGTTGCTGTAGCCGACTTTAACAAGGACGGCAATTCTGACCTAGTTACGGCCAATTATTATACTAACAACGTTTCTCTCCTGTTAGGGAATGGCAATGGTACTTTTGGTAATGCTACCTATTTTGGTGTGGGGTCAAGTCCTTATACCGTAGCTGCGGGAGACTTTAATTCTGATGGCAATCCTGACTTAGTTACAGCCAATCGAAGCTCTAATAATATCTCTATCGTGCTGGGAAACGGTAATGGCAGTTTTAACGCAGCTACTAATTTAAGTGTAGGTTCAACTCCTTATTTTGTGCTTGTTGGCGACTTTAACAAGGATGGTAAGTCAGACTTTGCGACAGCGAACTCTGGTTCTAACAACGTATCTATCCTGTTGCAAAATGCTAATGAAACTTTCGGCGTAGCCACTAACTTTCCCGTTGGCAATAGACCTAATTATGTCGCTTTAGGAGACTTTAACGGGGACAATAATCCTGACTTAGCAACTAGCAATGAAGGCTCAAGTAATGTATCAATTATATTAGGTAATGGCACGGGAAGCTTTGGTGCAGCTACCAATTTTAGTGTCGCAACAGACCCTCTTGCTATTGCTGCTGGCGATTTTAATGTCGATGGAAAACTCGATATAGCCACAGCAAATAATGGATCGGAGGATGTTTCCCTGCTGTTAGGGAGTGGTAACGGCACTTTTGGCACTGTTATTAATTTTGGTGTGGGAATCAATCCCCAAGGTATTGTTGTAGGCGATTTTAACAAAGACGGCTTACCCGATTTAGCTACGGCAAACTTTGGCGGTCAAAACACCTCGATTTTGCTCAACACAACTCCTAAGGTGAATTTCGGGGCAGCAACTTATAGCGGTACTGAATCAACAACAGACATAATAGTCAATATTCCCGTTACTATTAGCAGTTCTCCCAACAATACGGTAACTGTACCAATTGTCATCAATCCCAGTAGCACGGCTACCCAAAATTCAGATTACACCTTTGCCCCTACAACTGTTACTTTCCCCGCGAATACTACTAATCTCACCCAGAATGTTGGAGTTACTATCAAACCCGACAACATAGCTGAAAATGCCGAAACCGCAATTTTTAGCTTTGGTACAATTACAGGTAGCCTTGCAGGTGCGATCGATCGCACTACGCTAACTATTGCTGCAAACGGTAAAATCTCTTATGCCATTGCGACTGAGATTCCTAGCATTCCCGAAGGCAATACTGGCACAAAACCTCTAATTTTCACCGCGACTCGCAGCGGCGATATTGGCGGGGCTAGTAGCGTCAATTATACGATCGCCGGAACTGCTACTAACGGCAGCGACTACAATAATATCGGTGGCAATTCCGGGGCAACTGCTGCTACTGGCACGATCGACTTTGCAGCGGGTGAAACATCCAAAACCATTACTGTTGATGTGTTAGGTGACGCAGTAGTAGAATCGGATGAAACTATTGCGGTTGCGCTGTCGAATCCTGTTGCACCGGGTATAACACCTACGATTACTGCTGCAACTGCTACAACTACGATCGCAAATGATGACAAAGCAGGTATCAACGTCATACCTCTGGATGGGAATACAAGTATTACAGAAGGCGGCGTAGCAGGAAGCTATGCAGTTAGGCTAACATCGCAACCTACTGCACCGGTTACTATTAGTTTAACTGCGGGCGATCGCATTAATCCGGTTGCGGCGATTACTTTCGATCGCAATAATTGGAATGTTCCTCAAAAGATATCTGTTAGTGCGATCGATGACAATATAGTGCAAGGGGTACTCGCTGGCACTATTACTTACGCTATTAGCAGTGCCGATGCCAATTATAACAGCTTGACAATTGCCGATATTACTATACCGATCGGCGATAACGATCGCGCTGGTGTTTCTATTATCGAGTCAGCCGGCAGTACGGAAATCGGCGAAGGCGGTGCCACAGATACTTACAGTCTGGTTCTCACTTCTGAACCTGTTGCCCCAGTTACGATTAACTTTAATCCGGGCAGTCAAATAAATGCGATCGCACCTGTGACTTTTACACCTAATAATTGGAATGTTGCTCAAAATGTGACTGTTAGCGCGATCGATGACAATCTCTCGGAAGGGACGCACAGCGGCACTATTACTCACACAAGTACCAGTAACGATGCTAATTACAACGACTTGATAATTCCCAATGTTACTGCATCGATCGCTGATAACGATCGCCCTGGTGTTTCTATTGTTCAATCAGCCGGGAGTACCCAAATCGGCGAAGGCGGTGCCACAGACACTTACAGCCTGGTTCTCACTGCTGCACCTACTGCACCAGTTACGATTAACTTCGACGCAGGCAGTCAAATTAGTGCGATCGCACCTGTTACTTTTACGCTTGATAATTGGAATGTTGCTCAAAATGTGACTGTTAGCGCGATCGATGACAGCATCGCCGAAGGAACCCACAGCGGCACTATTGCTCACAAGTCTGTCAGCGGCGACACTAAGTATAATGACCTGACGATTTCTTCTGTGACTGCCACGATTGCTGACAACGATACCGCCGGCGTGACTATTTCACCGACGAGTACCACTGCGACGGAAGGAGGTGCTACAGGGACGTACAGCGTCAAACTTACGGCGCAGCCGATGGCACCGGTGACGGTTAGTTTCGCGAATGGTACTCAAATAAATGCGATCGCCCCGATCACTTTTGACGCTAGTAACTGGAATGTGGCAAAACCAGTTACAGTAACGGCTACAGACGATGCGGTTGTTGAAGGGCCGCACGCAGGGGCGATCGGTCATACAGCCACGAGTGTTGATACCAAGTATAGTCAAATAGCAATTTCCGGTGTGACAGTGGCGATCGCTGATAACGACACAACACCAACCCCAATAATAACTCGGACTAGGACTCCAACTCCAACGCCGACACCAACTCCAAGTCCAACTCCAACACCTGCCCCAGAAGTAACGCCAACGCCAACACCTGCGATCGTAATTCCTCCCCCCGCCCCAACTGACGCACCTCAAACCCCAGACACCGATTGTATTTGCCGTACAATTGTGCCTCCAGAACTCAACCAACCCAATCAAGTTGATGATACTCTGTACGGCAACAGCAGCAACATAAATCAGTTTGGCACCCTGCAAAATGATGATTTCTACGGCAGTGAAAATCCCAATCTTTTCGATGCTTCTGAAGGCAATGACAATCTTTTTTGTGGCAATGACAATGACTCGGTTAACGGCAATGAAGGAAATGATTTTATTGTTGGCAACCTCGGAAATGATTTACTATCTGGAGGAAAGAACAACGATATTATCTTAGGAGGTGAAGGAGAAGATACCATTTTTGGTAATCGCGGTAGTGATTCTATTAATGGGCGAGAAGATGATGATTTTATTAACGGCAATCAGAGTGATGACTGGATTGATGGCGGTAAAGGTAATGATTCTTTATTTGGCGGCAAAGATAACGATTTAATCATGGGTAGTGAAGGCAATGATACCCTTTTAGGACATTTAGGCGACGATACCTTGTGCGGCGGTCAAGGTGATGATTATTTGAGGGGCGATCGCAATAATGATTTGATAGATGGAGGCGCAGGAAACGATCGCATTTATGGGGGTGAAGATGATGATACTTTGATTGGCTGTGAAGGGGATGATGTTTTATCGGGTGATTTGGGCAATGATAGTTTGATTGGAGGCCTGGGAATCGATCGCTTTTTACTCTATAATGATTCCGGCATCGATACCATTGCCGACTTTGAGGATGGTAAAGATTTGCTGATTCTCGGTAATGGCATGACTTTCTCGCAATTGGCAATTACTCAAAGTAATGGGATAACTCAGATTGGTTTTGCCGCCACCGGACAAGTTTTTGCTTCTTTAATTGGAGTGTCTTCCACTCAGATTAATGCTGCGGATTTCACTTTGCTGTAGTTAGTCTTTAATGTGCGATCGCCCTGGATGACCCGGTTTATCTAAAAAACCGGGTTGTCTGCGGAGAAATCGCCAAATTATATAGCCTTTCTCCGAAAGGTGAGGTACGTAGTTGGGCTTGGGCCCTCTTAGTTTAAGGGTTATAGAAGCTGTCAGTCATACCTCATCTCTTTGATAAAGGCTATATCATGTCCGGGCAATCACCCCTAATCTAGGTTTCCAATTTTTGCGATCGCACATCACCTTACTTGCCTAATTTATGTATCAATTACCACGCTTAAAATATCAGTACAATAGCACTTACGTTTCAAAAATATTTGTGGTAAGCGCAACTCGTATTCATCGCAGTAATTGTACTTAAGTATTTTGTCGCTCTTTATCGGTAGTTTAATTAACCAGCTCTTTTTAAAGAAAACTTTATATAGCTCTGCTAAAAAAACTGTTATTGTAGCTACAACAGATCAGAAATAACCAAATTTTTACGCAGAAATCCCGTGTCTGTGTAAATCAAAATTGATAGACAGTTTTGTACGCAAGTTACGAAACAGGGGAATTGTTGTCTTTTTTTAACCCCAAATAGGTGTATTATGTCAAATTTAAATGTTCCAGTTTCTGTAAGGGCGATCGCCTTTATCGATACAAGAGTACCAAATTATCAAAGTTTGGTGGCTGGGGTAACACCCGGTACGGAAGTTGTAGTGTTAGATGGGAATGAGGATGCGATCGCACAAATTACTGATATTTTAGCTCTTCGTACCAATATTGATAGCATTCACATCATTTCTCACGGTGCTCCCGGTAGCTTGCAATTGGGCGACGGTAGCTTGAGTTTAGATGAAATAGAGGGCGATCGGCATTTTCTACAGCAGTGGTTTTCGCCACTAACCTCTATCCCCAAAAATCCACCTAATATCCTCTTGTACGGGTGCGAAGTAGCAGCAGGCGAGACAGGTAAAGCATTTGTCAAACGGTTGAGTGAGTTAACCGGGGCGTCGGTGGCTGCTTCCCAAAACCTCACGGGAAGTGTAGCAAAGGGTGGGGATTGGAAACTAGAAATTAGCACTGGGAAAATAGAAACACCGCTGGTATTTGCACCCGAAGTATTAGCAGGTTACGAATACGTTTTAAATACCTTTGGTGCGGCGACAAACTTCGGCGCGGGGACAAATCCCAAAGGTATTAATCTAGGGAATTTCAACGCTGATACCTTCCCCGACTTAGTAGTAACAAACCAGAATGACGACAACATTTCAATCTTGTTGGGAAATGGCACAGGGGGTTTTGGGACGGCTACCAACTTTGCCGTAGGTTTTACTCCGAATTTCGTCACATCGGGACTGTTCAACAATGACAATTTCCCCGACTTAGCAGTAGCAAATAGTGCTAACATCTCAATTCTGTTAGGAAATGGTACGGGCGGATTCGGTGCAGCTACCAATTTTAGTGTAGGTAATACTCCCATTTCAATAGGTGTCGGGAACTTTAATGCCGACAATTTTCTAGATTTAGCAGTGGTAAACGCTAACCCTCAAGGTGCTTCTGGCAGCGTCTCAATTTTGCTCGGAACTGGCACTGGTAGCTTTAGCGCAGCCACTAACTTCAATGTTGGTTCGATTCCGGGTGCCGTTGTTGTAGGCAACTTTAACGCTGACAGTTTCCCCGACTTAGCCGTTGCCAACAGCCTCTCTAATAATGTCTCAATTCTCTTAGGAAATGGCACGGGCGGATTTGGTACAGCTAGTAATTTTGGGGCTGGGACAAATCCCAATTCGATCGCCACTGGGGACTTTAACGGAGACAATTTCCTCGATTTAGCCACAGTTAGCCCTACCAGTATCTCAATTCTATTGGGAAATGGCACGGGCGGATTTGGCGCAGCCACTAATGTTAGCGCGGGCACAGGGCTTTCCGGGATTGTGGCGAAAGACTTAAACGGAGACGGCAAACTTGACTTAGCAGTAACAGGGACTAGCGGCGCTGCAATTTTAGTAGGAAATGGCACTGGCGGTTTTGGTACACCGATTAACTTTGCTGCGGGGACAAGTCCAACTTCGATTATTTCCGGCAACTTTAATGCTGATACTCTCCCCGATTTGGCAGTAGCTAATAACGCTTCAGACAATGTTTCAATTCTGCTAAATACACCCAATACAGTCAATTTTGGTGCGGCAACTTACAGCGGTACAGAAGGAACAACAGACACAGTAGTTAATATTCCCGTCACTCTCAGCGGCGGCACTACTATTAGCCAGGTATTTGTACCGATTGTAATTAATTCCAGCAGTAGTGCCACCGAAAATTCAGACTACACTATCGCCCCGACATCGATTACATTCCCCGCAGGTGCAACAGGTGCGGCACTCACCAAGAATATTGCACTTACGATCAAACCCGACAACATCGCAGAAAACGCCGAAACCGCAATTCTCAACTTTGGCACAATCACCGGTGGCGTTGGGGGTACAACCAAACAAACAACACTAACTATTGCTGCTAACGGTACTGTTTCCTATGCGGTTGCTGCGGGGATTGCGAGCATTCCTGAAGGCGATAACGGCACAAAACCTCTAACTTTTACTGTGACTCGCAGCGGTAGCACTGGCGGGGCAAGTAGCGTCAATTATGCGATCGCCGGAACTGCTACCAACGTCAGCGATTACAACAATATCGGTGGCACTTCTGCGGCAACGGGTATCGCAGGCACGATTAATTTTACAGCCGGTGAAACATCGAAAACTATTACTCTCGATGTGTTAGGCGACACCATCGTTGAACCCGACGAAACAATTATCGTCACCCTATCAAGTCCCGCAGGCCCGGGCGTAACACCAACAATTACCACTGCTACCGCCACCACAACGATCGCCAATGATGACAAAGTTGGCGTTACTGTTAATCCAATTACCGGATTAACTACGACTGAACTCGGCGGTAAAGCTACTTTCACAGTCAAACTCAATTCTCAACCGAGTGCTAACGTTACTTTCGGCTTAAGCAGTTCCAATGTTGCCGAAGGAACTGTTTCGACTAATAGCTTAACTTTCACTCCCGCCAACTACAATCAACCGCAAACAGTAACGGTGACTGGCGTTGACGATTTGGTAGCTGATGGAAATGTAGTTTACAAAATTATCACGGCGGCGGCTGTCAGCACCGATCTTAATTACAACAATCTCAAGCCTGATGATGTCACCGTCACCAACAGTGACAATGAAACTCCGGGAATTACGGTGAATCCGACGGCGGGATTAACTACGGGCGAAGATGGCAGCAAGGCTAACTTTTCGGTGGTGCTGAATACTAAACCAACGGCTAATGTAATTATTGGTTTGAACAGTTCTAATGTGGCAGAGGGAAGTGTTTCGACTAATAGTTTAACTTTCACTCCGGCTAACTGGGATACAGCGCAACCGGTGACAGTAACTGGGGTAGACGATAGTATTGTTGACGGCGATATTGACTACAAAGTTATCACGGCGGCTACTGTTAGTACAGATCCGAATTACAGCAACAAAGATGTATCGGATGTTGGTATTACCAATAAGGACAATGATACGGCTGGTGTTTCTATTAGTGTTGCCGAAACAACTGCTACAGAAGGCGGGGCTAATGGCAGTTACACTGCGGTGCTGAAATCGCAGCCGATCGCCCCTGTCACTCTCACTCTCACCACAGGTAGTCAGATTGAGCCGATCGCGCCTATCACTTTCACATCCGTTAATTGGAATGTATCTCAACCAGTTACGGTGAAAGCTGTTGATGATGCGATCGTGGAAGGGGCGCACAGCGGGAATATCACTCACAGTGTGACTAGCGGTGATGTTAAGTATAACGGGATTGTGGTTGGTGGGGTGGTTGTGGCGATTACGGATAACGACATTGCACCAAAGCCACCAGTAGTCGTCGATCCGATAGTCGTCGTCGAGCCAAAGCCACCAGTAGTCGTCGATCCAGTAGTCGTCGTCGAGCCAAAGCCACCAGTAGTCGTCGATCCAGTAGTCGTCGTCGAGCCAAAGCCACCAGTAGTCGTCGATCCAGTAGTCGTGGTCGATCCAGTAGTCGTCAATCCGCCAGTCACTACAGGAACAGGTGGCACAAACAGACCGATCGTCATACCGAGATCTAATGAAACTATCTTGGGATTACCGATAACTGGCGATCGGCCTTTGGGTATTCCCACGGTAAGTTTTTCCCAAGCTACTTACAAAGTCAATGAAAGTTTCACAGGAATTGTTCAGGCACAAATTACTCTCACTCGCACTGGAACTCTAGGGGATCTAAACAGCAGTTCCACGGTGTTCTTAGAACCTCCTACAGGTTCAGCGACTTTCAGAACAGATTGGAACTTTTCCTCCATCCCCAATACCCCTCCTTTTCTCATCTTTAACCCAGGCGAAAATAGCAAAACTTTCACAATTGACATCTTACCGGATGGTATAGCTGAGGGAACAGAAGAAATCGCGTTTCGGATCGCTAATAATGCTTTTAATGCCAGTATTGGCACTCCAAGCTTTGCCACCGTGGAAATTTTGGATGCTGAGTCACGGTTCATCGACACGAACGTTCCGATTTCTCCGAAGCGCTTGTACTCAGCTATCTGGGGAGACTATAACAATGACGGCAAACTGGATATCCTCGGAAACAACCAAATCTACAAAAACACCGAACTCCTCGATAACAACAATCAAAGGTCTAGCGAATATGGCTTTAGCGAAAGTAATCGAATAGACTTGTCAGGTGATTTCTCAGCATGGGGAGATTACAACAATGATGGGCGCCTGGATTTCTCGGTCGGCCAGAATCGTGGCAGCAACAATGAAAGCAGAGACATCTACAGCAACAACTTTGCCAAGAGAGCAACGCTACCTGATGTTTACGGGTTCCGTTCCTACGTGACTTCGGCAGATTATAACAATGATGGTCGTCTGGATATCTTGCAAACAGCCAACGATAGTTGGCGGGATGATAATAACAAGCTCTATCGCAACTCCGGCTCTGTCAACGGTCAAGACAACTTTAGCTTTGAGCAACAGAGCACGACTGGACTACCATCCAGTAGAGGTTTCGCTGCTTGGGGCGACTATGACAACGACGGTAAACTTGATGTTCTGCTCAATGTGCCGGATTCCAGCGGCAGAACAACTGCCAAACTCTACCGCAACTCGGGCAATTCCAATTCCGTTTTTAATGGTTTTTTTAATGGTTTTACAGACACTGGCGTAATATTTCCTGGTTTTAGTAACGTTGATCAAATCGCTTGGGGAGACTACGACAATGATGGCAAACTGGATATCCTAGTCAGTGGTTCCGATAGTTCATTCCAGCAATCGCAGTCCATCACCAAAGTCTTCTGCAACGCAACCAGTACCAGGGAGCCAAACAGATTTGATGACATAGGTGTAAAAATACCTGGTCGGGTTAATTCTCTATCTCAAAATCCTTGGGGAGACTACGACAATGACGGCAAACTGGATATCCTAGTCAATGTCAGTGTTTTGACTCAGCTAGATGCGGGAAGTTCACAAAAAGTAGTCACCAAAGTCTATCGCAACAACACAGGCAGACCTTTTAACCCAAATGACCCAAATGGCTTTATTGACCCAAATAGCTTTACTGGTCAAAATAGCTTTATCGACAGTGGCGTAGAAATCGGCAGTGTCGTATCGCCTCCTGGTGGTCAAGCTTATTCCAATGCAGCTTGGGGAGACTACGACAAGGATGGAAAATTGGATATCCTGGTCGCTAGTAATTCAATAAAGGAACTCAACAACCCAGCAGGAGATGTCTTCTCTACCAAAATCTTCCGCAACAACACTCCTAAAGCGAACACTCCTCCCACCGCACCCACAGGGCTGACGGCTGCAGCTTCGGGCCCAGAAGTTACCTTCAACTGGAATAAAGCGAGTGATGCTCAAACTCCTCCTAATGGTTTAAGCTACAACCTTCGAGTTGGCACTAAGCAAGGGGGCGCAGAGATTCTTTCCCCGATGTCTTTGAACGATGGAACTCGGCAACTCGTGGGGTTGGGGAATGTCAATCAAAACACCCGATGGCAACTCAAAAACTTGCCCCGAGGGAAATATTTCTGGAGCGTGCAAGCAATTGACACAGCTTGGGCCGGTTCGCCTTTTGCCAAAGAAGGCAGTTTTACGATCGACAACCGCCCGCCAGAAGAGAAGATTCGTTTAAGTGGCAGGTACACTGAGCTTAACCAACCCATCAAAGATGTATACATTGACCCTGATACCAATCTCTATGGCGACCAGATTTCCTACCAGTTAACTCTACCTGATGGCAGTCCTTTATCTAATAGTGATCCAAACACTAATTGGCTAGGAATTGAATCCAGACCCTGGGAAAACACCATCATATTTACCGGCACCCCTCCAAGTGATGGGAAACCCTTCGAGGTGAAGTTAATCGCTACAGACTCTTACGGTGCCAGTAGCGAACAGACTTTCAAGGTGACAACAAA
Source organism: Microcoleus sp. PH2017_34_RAT_O_A (assembly GCF_020737885.1). NCBI lineage: Bacteria > Bacillati > Cyanobacteriota > Cyanophyceae > Oscillatoriales > Microcoleaceae > Microcoleus > Microcoleus sp. PH2017_34_RAT_O_A. Next base: position 67,350 of record NZ_JAEQDD010000021.1, read on the forward strand.
AAATGGTCGCTGGGTAATTGACGGCTACATCTCCGGTGCAACTGTCTTCCTCGATGCCAACAAAAACGGCATCAAAGACACCAACGAACCATCCACAATTACCGATACAGGCGGCAAATTCGATCTCAACATCCCCTTCGAGATATTCGACACGAACAAAAACGGAGAAATCGACCCATCAGAAGGCAATTTAGTTGCGATCGGAGGCACTGACACCGCCACCGGATTACCCCTAGAAACACCAGTCACCGCACCACCAGATTCCACAGTTGTCACACTCCTAACTAGCTTAGTCGCCGACTTAATCGACAAGGGAATTGCACCCGAAGCCGCCCAATCTTTAGTCAAAGCCGCCCTTTCCCTCCCCGCTGAAGTTGACCTGACTAGCTTAGATCCAATCCTAGCTACCAACAACAACCAGCCTGGGGGAGTCCAAGTCTTAGCAGCAATGGTGAAAGTCCAAAACACCATCACTCAAACAGTCGCTTTGATTGACGGTGCATCCAGTGCAGCCGATCGCGATCTTGTCAAAGCTGTTGTCAGTTCAATGGGCGATAAAATTCAAGGCGGTGCTATCTTAAACCTCAGCAATCCAGCCGCCTTAGAACCAATAATTCTGCAATCCGCTGCTAAAATCCAGCAGATTGACCCCAGTTTCAACATTCAAAAAGTCACCTCTATTACCTCGCAAGCTGCGACAGTAATGGCAACAGCAAATCAGCGCATTGATACCGCCGTCACCAACCCAACAGCAACATCAATTCCCCAAGCCGTTGCCCGCGTCCAACAAGTATCCTTGGGCGCAACTACTCAAGACTTCAAAGCAGTTGGTGCCGGAAGCAAGCCAATTTCCCAGTTAGTTACTGACAATACTGGTGCTGCTTTAGATAGCAAAATTCAAGCAGTAACATTGCCTGCTGGGATTGCAACTCCTATAGTCACCGGTGACGCAGATTTGGGCAGCAATTCTGGTCAAATCAACGGCACAAATGGCGATGACATCCTCACTGGCACTACCGGAAATGATGCAATCAACGGCCGACGAGGCAACGATTCCCTAGACGGAGGCCTTGGAGATGACACTCTTTACGGCGGCAAAGGTAGCGATACTTTGCTCGGCGCTAGCGGTAATGATGTCTTGTTTGGCGGCCGCGGTGCTGATATCTTAAACGGCGATGATGGTAATGATATCTTGTTTGGTGGCAAGGGAGATGATTTACTCAATGGCGGCTTAGGAAATGATACTTTGACTGGAGGAAAGGGAGTCGATAAATTCCTAATCTCCACCAATTCTGGGACTGATACTATTACCGATTTTGAATTTGGTAAAGACTTCTTAGTATTGGGTAACGGGCTGAATTCTTCACAATTGGCGATTAGTCAAGATAGCGGTGTAACATTAATTCGGTTTGCCCAAACTGGAGAGATTTTAGCTTCTATCAGCGGAGTTTCTGCTGGGAGTATTACCGCAGGGAGTTTCGGATTGATTTAACAAAAATCGGCGGTTAAAACCGCCTATATACAAACAAAACCCCCGGAGGCGGGTTGAAAAAGACCGGGCGAATGGAATTCGCGTCTATACAGACAAAACCTGCCTCCGCAGGTTGAAGAATAGGCGGTTAAAATTGCGTTTTTTCTTCAGTCCGCGGAGGCGGACATTGTTTGTATAGTCGCGGTTTCAACCGCCGGATTTTGTCTGTGCAGACGCGGTTTCAACCGCCGGATTTTGTCTGTGCAGATGCGGTTTCAACCGCCGATTTTTCTAACATATCAAATCAACAGCGCTGATATCGCATACCCGGCAATTGCGAAACTAATCCCAACAATTCCAACTGCAAAAGAATACCAGAAACCGTCCCCGCTTCCAATCCCGCAGCCTCCACAATTGTATCAAGAGAATTCGGCCCCGAACCCAGAGCTTTTAACACTACAGCCAACTCCCCATCCAATAGCGGCTCTGGCTTTTCAGGGGTTGGATTTGCCGGAAACAAGGACAACTGCTGCGCGCTATCCAATTTTGGCATAGCTCCGAGCATTTCTAGCAATCGGTCTTCGCTTAAAAGTCGATCGCTATTGGGGAGAATCGGATGAGCACCTTTACTCAGCAACTCCAAACATCCAAACGATCGCTCATCATCCAACCTTCCCGTCAAAACATACACATCCCGACAAAACTCATTCGCTTGATAAGCAGTAATTAACGCCCCCGACTTCTGCGGAGCTTCTATCACAATAGTAGCGCGGCTCAAGCCAGCAATTATCCGATTTCGGCGCGGAAAATTAGTTTTATTCGGTTGAGTGCCCGCCGGATATTCACTAATTGCCAATCCCTGCTGTAACAGGCGATCGCACAACCGCTCATTTGGCTTAGGATAAACGATATCAACCCCAGTACCAAAAACAGCCAAAGTCCGACCTCCCGTCTCCAAACAGCTTGTATGAGCCTCCGTATCAATACCTGCGGCAAATCCCGAAACAACAGTAAAACCATTTTTAGCCAAAGCCACACTAATTTTACGAGTCCAGCGGCGGCCGTATTCCGAAGGACTGCGAGTGCCAACAATTGCCACCGTCGGCGTAATTCCTTGATTCTCTTTGATATCGACTAAACCGCGATAATACAGCACCGGCGGCGGGCTGGGAATTTCCAATAATAAGCTGGGATAATCCCGATCTGCGGGTGTCCAGAAACAGGGATTGTTAATAAGATGTTTCTCAATAAATTCTTCAGGATTGAGTTTAGATCGTTCTTGTACAGTGGTATCAATTACCTGCTTGCCAAACCCTTCTACTCGCATTAAATCTACTGGTTTCGCCATCCAAGCTTCTGCCAAAGTATTAAAATGTTGGTGCAATCTTTGCAACAAAATCGGCCCTATACCATTAATCTGTGACCATGCTAACCAGTAAGCGCGTTCTTCTAGCAACGACTTGCCCTCAATTTATCTGAAAATAATTTTATCATTTTTGGTATAAACAGCACTATCCATTGCTGTCAACTTAAAAAAGGTACGTTGTTGGGCTTTAGCCCTCTTTAGATTTATAGACAAAGAGGGCTGAAGCCCAACAACGTACCTAAGCTTTCCAATTGACAAAACGGGCATAAATATAAGCAATGATTTCCCCAGTCACAGTCCGAAAACCTGCGCTAGATTTCCACCATTCTTGTGAGTTATAATCTTCCGATTCCGCAGCTATAATCCCGACTTTAATTTCAGGATTCAACACTTCTTTGAAAACCATCCAACTGCGGCGGGCATGAGTGCCAATAGAATAAAGATTGATTGAGTCCACTTTTAGGGCAGAAGTAGCTAGCCAATCTCGAAGTGCGATCGCAGAAGCAGCAGTGCGGTGTTTCACAACACTCGGTGCGGGTACAGCTACCACTTTGTTCTTATCAAATCCTAGCGCAATACAAGTCGCGGCGGTCAGTTCAGCATAATTTTTATATTGGGCGAGATAGTGGCCCTTACTTACCGGAAGCCCGGTTGTCACCAATTTCCGGTATCCGCCTTTGTTGAATTCTGCGATCGCACTTTCGACTGCATAATCCGGCAACCAGCCTTCCACAACCAGTATATCTGCTTTAATCGGCGCATTTACCGCCAAAAATGGATGAATATTTGTGATAATTAAGACCATTGTAATGATTAAACCTGCGATCGCAATTACCCAACCTTCCCAGGTAATTGCCCACATCTCTCGGCGGCGGATCAGACGAATTTTCATTTTATAGCAGAAGGAAGAAGGAAGAAGGAAGAAGGAAGAAGCAACAATACCAATGGTTTCAGGAAGAGGGAAATAGTGAGACAGTGAGAAAGTTATAAAATTGCCTTATGCCCTATTCCCTATGCCCTATGCCCTATTCCCTATTCCCCATTCCCAAATTATTTGTGTTTGAGATACTCAAAAACGCTCTTATCGCCGATATCCTGGGGGATAGGTTGAAAAAACTTGCGGACAGCAAAAATGATGAACAATATCGCCCAAAGTCCCAGCAGCAACTGTTCATTTTCCGGTGTCAAGAAGCCAAAAATATGTCCTAAAAGTAATAGCGGAACTCCCGGAGTCAAAAACTTAGTTTCTAGGCGGTTAAAGCAGAAAGCTTCTTTAAAAAAGATGCCATTCAAGGCAGCAAAAGTAAAGCCAATTCCCCACAAAGTCGCTGGATGTTCGTACACCGCCAAAGCCAAAGGTTCGCTACTTTGTAAAGCGACAAACAGTGCTGCCGCGCCGCCGATCGCCCAAAACATCTGTAACGTGCGATGCAGCGCAATCATGTAAATGTGAATAGTTGCCAAACTAACGCCTAAAGCTATCCAGAAACACGCAAAAACAGGCGTTACAGCTTGAATTGCCATTGGGTTGTCGCCCTGTTGCAACACCAGAGTAGCACCCACCGCCAAACACAGCGCCGCCACCCCCAATCCGGCGCGGTAGATCAACACTCCAGTGCGATCGCTTTCGGTAATCGTAAACTCGCCGAATTGCCCTTGATAGACTGCCGATTCATCAGGCGATTTCAGTAATTGCATCACAGCTTCCTCCTATTTGTCAGACACGAATGTACTTCTACCAAGATATACTTTATTGATAAACCGATACAGCGAGACCGAGCGATGCCCAAATTTAACAAACCTAAAGTTAACCAGCCTAAAGTTAACAAGTCTCAAGTTGACGATCGCCCAAATCAAAGCAAATCCCTTCCTTCAGAATCCGAACTTCCTTTAGTTCAGCTTGATGAAACCATTGTAGCAGGTAGAAGACCGAAACCGCTAAACGACTTGCAGCGCTTGCTTGCTGAATTACCAGAATTAGGAGGCACCTTCAAGCCAGAAATCTTCGCCGATCTCGATGAAAACAACCCATTTAATGGCGGTCAATTTGAAAGTAAGATTAGAAGAATCCTGGGAAACAAAAAAATCAATGCCGATCTTAAAAATACAATCAAATATTTAGACTACCTCAAGCAAAATTTTCAAGTTCCGTGCCATGTTACTGGCATAGAAGAGTTTGAATGGGAAGAAGAGTATCTTATGGGTTTTGGCACTAAAAAAGAATATGCAAGGCTCAAAAAAACTCAACCTTCTTATACTGATAAATTCACAATTCATCGGTTGGAAGATTTTTCTATTCAGGAAGACGGCATATTTGTGGAAGTTCAGCGCGTCGGCGATCGCAAAAAGTTTATGTTGCGTTTAGCAGAGTTAGAATCAGTTGATGATATCCCCCCAAACAATCATTTATTACATGATTATGCCGTGTGGTGGATTAATTATTAAGGAAGAGGGAGATTGGGAGATTGGAAGAGGGGGAAAAATCTTCCTTCTCCCCTCTTCCCTCTTCCCTCTGAAAACTGTCAACTGTCAACTGTCAACTGTCAACTCTTCCTTCTTCCCTCTTCCCTCTGAAAACTGTCAACTGTCAACTGTCAACTGTCAACTGTCAACTCTTCCTTCTTAATTAGATTGAAGTAGCAAAGTGCGATCGCTCGACTTTTGCCAAAGCTTCAACTAAACTGCGAACAGCAGCAATCATCGCCACTTCGCTGTTAAGTTGGCTGACAGCAGAACCGACGCCAACACCCGCAGCGCCAGCGCCAATAGCCAGCGGTGCAGTGACGCTGGAGATGCCCGAAGCGCAGAGTACGGGGACTTGTACGGCGCGGGAAATTTCAAAGGCTGCGGCCAAAGTAGGCGCTGCTTTTTCAATCAATCCCAAAGTTCCGGCGTGAATTGGTTGGGCGCTAGTACCGCCTTCGGTTTGGATGATGTTAGCGCCAGCTTTGACTAATTCGGTTGCTAACTGTACTTGTTTGTCCAGTGTCAAAATGTGGGGAACTGTTACAGAAAGAGTGATGTTCCCAAATAGCGATCGCGTTTGGCGAGTCAACTCCAAAACTTCCTCAGCTTCAAAGCGGCGCCCTACGGCGTAGAAAGCATCAAAGTTGCCAATTTCAATCAAATCAGCGCCAGCTTCTACCGCAGCTACAAACTTTTCTGGTTCCACAGCCGACACACAAATTGGCAAATTTGTCAACTGTTTTGCCATCAATACCAAATCGCGATCGCAAGCAATATCGACAAAGGAAGCGCCACCGAGATCCGCTGCTTTGACAACAGCCGCAACGTTAGCCGCATCAAAATTATTTAAACCGCTGATAATTTTCAGGGCGCGGCCTTGCTCAAATGCGCGCTGCAATTTAGGAGTTACACTCATAGTTAGCCTTCCAACTCAGAAAATTTGTTAGACTCATTTTGACACGAATTAGAACTATTTTTGATTTTTAATTCTTAATTTTTATAGGACTGATACCAATTTTTTATGAGGGTGCATAGAATCTGATCCCCCCTAACCCCCCTGGTGGGAGGGGGGGACAAGAGTTACTCAAAGTCCCCCTTCTTAAGGGGGATTTAGGGGGATCGGGATATGTGCAACGACCCATTAAATTGGTATGACGCACTCCTTGTTTAGAAACCGGGTTTTTTTACGAAAAGACGGATTTTAGACCGCAGATTAGGTAAAAAACCCGGTTTCTGGGTGCCGATGCGTAAGTTTTGTTTTAATTATTTCCCGGCTGTCGAAACTTGTGCACATCTTTGATAACTTGTACCCAGCCGTCAGAGAGAGATTCCAAAATACGATCGCCCTTTTCCTTCGTCGCCACCGTCGCATCGCCCAACACACCGCTATCAGTCAACTCTCGCGTCAGCCAAACAAAAGGCAAGCTACCTTCCATACTCAGCAAACTGTCAGCAGGCAAATCCCTCGGATACTCGCAAACTGCTCGCTCCATTTTCACCTGTTCGGGCAAAATTGACAACATCAAACTCGTTTCGGCATCTCCCGCGTGAATTCCCAATTCTAACTCTTTCGCCGTGAGTAATTGGGCCGCCACATTCGGCACCCGCCAAACAAACAGCGGAAACACTGAAAAATCCTGATATTTCTGATGAATATCCCGCACTGCAATTTCCATTACCTGCGGCTGTCCGCCGTGGGCATTCATCAATACTAATTTCCGAAATCCTGCCCGGTAAATACTGTCAGCAATTTCGCCAATTGCGGCTAAAAGTGTCTGAGCGCCGATCATAGAAGAACGTTTGAGCGTCGCCATCAAAGGCTCGGGCATAGCAAGCTGGGATCTAGACGTGCGAACAAATCGAGTAATTTGGTCGGCGAACCATTTCAGGATTTTCGGCTGCGAACCGACACCGGGCGGCGAAACTACGATCGCAGTGTGGAAAAAGTTCGTGCATCCAGACGACTTAAAACAAGTCTTGCAGGCAGTCAAAACGGCTCGGGAAACGCGATCGCTCTACTCGATCGACTACCGAATCGTGCGCGCAGACACGGCCAAAATCCGCTGGTTGAGCGTGTTAGGGCGCTATTTCTACGACAGCAAAGGCGAAGCAGTGCGGTTTATCGGAGTGGTATTTGATATTACCGATCGCAAGCCGAACTCGATTTGCTAGCAAGCAACGAGCGCTTTGAGTTAGCTACCAGGGCGATCGAGGGCATCGTGTTTGAGTGGGATTTGGCAGCCAACACAGTTTACCGTTCCGAGGGACTGTCTCCCTCATCGGTGTCCGCCCCGAAGATGCACAGCCAACACCAGAGTGGTCGAGAGTCTCACGCCCCAAAAGCAGCGTTACGCCCTAGAAACGATCGAGCGCAATGCCAAACTGCAAACCCAGCTAATCGAAGATTTGCTCGACGTGTCGGGGATTCTGCAAGGTAAGGTCAGCTTCAATATCATACCTGTGGATTTGGCTGGGGCGATCGCTGCGGCGATTGACACTGTGCGTCTGTCGGCCCAAGTCAAATCAATTGAAATCTGCACTCAATTTGCACCCCATCTCGGCTTGGTTTTGGGCGATGCGGGCAGACTTCAGCAGGTATTCTGGAACTTGCTGTCAAATGCTGTCAAGTTCACCCCTGATACCGGTGCAACCTCAGACAATTCCTGCCCAGACGGCGCCGGAGTCATCTTTCAATTTGAGCGGCATCCGGGTGTTAGCGGTGGATGATGATGCCGATGCGCGAGATTTGGTGGTTTTTCTGCTGGAGGATTGTGGCGCCAGCGTGACAGCAGTTGCTAGCGCCGACGATGCCTTAAAAGTCTTAACTCAATCTGTCCCGGATGTGCTGTTGAGCGATATTGGAATGCCCGACACCGACGGTTATATGTTGCTGCGGCAGGTGCGGGCTCTGCCGCCGGAGCAAGGCGGATTGGTTCCCGCGATCGCCCTTACCGCCTATGCTGGAGAAATTGACTACCAGCAAGCCCTGACTGCGGGGTTCCAGCGACACATTTGTAAGCCTTTAGATCCAGACAAGTTGGTGCAGGCGATGTTGGATGTGTTCGTGGAGCGATCGGGCAAAAACATTTTTTAATTTAAACTATTTTTTGCTGCTAAAAATCTTTATTTAACGAACCGCAAAGGCGCGAAGAACGCGAAGGAAAAAGAAGAAGAAGAAGAAGAAGAAGAAACAAATAAAATAGTTTTGTAGTAAGGACTTTAGTCCTCTCTCGGTCTGAGGAGCGAAAATTAAATAATTTACACATATTTGTGGGATGGGCGTCCCGCCCGTCAAGAAAGGACAAGAATCATAAAATTGTAAGTTATTTAATTCTCATTCCTGAGGACTAAAGTCCTCACCACGAACCAATTGATTGCCGATCGTATCCAATAAAAAAACCTCACAGATGGAGGTTTTTTGATGATTGTTGGCGCTATTCGGACAGGTTAAAACATCCTGTCCCTGCATCATGCCCACAGCCCGTTATACCCTAGTATTAGCGGTAATCTGTACGAACTGCTGGATCGCGATCGCCAGTTGTAGTGGTATAGCGGACATTTTCTTCGCGTTTGCGGGGCATTAAACCGAGCAAACCGGACAAGCCGAGCAAGCCCAACCATCCCCAATCAAAATCGCGATCGTTCTCAGCACTGTAGACACCAGAGCGAGGAGTAGTAGTGGTAGTGGTAGTATCTCTGCTGTTAGTACCCGGAGTTGTATTTGTCTGAGCCGAAGCAGGCAAGTTAGCTGGCACAATGGCTAGACCAGCAGCGATAATACCTGCACCGATTGCTTTGGATAAGTCAGAACGTTTCATAATTCAAATGCTCTCTGTTGGCAAAAATCTTTAACTATCATCACTATATCGATCGCCTTTCAAAGTTAAATCCACCTGTAGCAGTAAAGATTGATTAACTCCAGCTATTACTACAGATTGATATCAAATTTTTAGTGGTCATACGAAATTAAACATAGCTCGCAAAGCCCAAAACGTCACTTCGAGGGGTGTATCTCATATCGTTTCCGGCCGCATCGGTATTGTTCAAACAGTCAACCGTCAACCGTCAACCGTCAACCGTCAACCGTCAACCGTCAACCGTCAAAAATCATACAGACAATGTACTGTTGACAAAAAAAGGTAAACTCAGATATTGCACAGACAACAAAAGCTCGATCGACGGAGATTAAAACAAATTGGGAATAGAGCTACGCAGCTACGTATTTCTAGACAACTTGCAGCCACAGCACGCAGCATACATAGGCACTGTCGCCGCCGGATTCTTGCCACTGCCGGGGGATGCGTCGCTGTGGATAGAAATCTCCCCTGGCATCGAAATTAACCGAATTACCGATGTCGCCCTCAAATCAGCCTCCGTGCGCCCTGGAGTGCAGATAGTCGAGCGCCTGTACGGCTTGCTGGAAGTACACTCGGGCCAGCAGGGCGAAACCAGGGCCGCAGGCAAAGCAATTCTAGAATTCATCGGAGTCCGTAGAGAAGAATGTATCAAACCGCGAGTCATTTCCAGTCAAATTATTCGCAACATCGACCCCCACCAAACCCAATTAATCAACCGCAGCAGGCGCGGACAGTTGCTGCTGGCGGGACAAACGCTTTACGTCTTAGAAGTAGAACCGGCCGCCTATGCAGCGCTGGCAGCCAATGAAGCAGAAAAAGGTGCATCTATTAACATCTTAGAAGTTCAGGCTGTCGGTAGTTTCGGACGGCTTTACCTCGGCGGAGCAGAACGAGATATTATAGCAGGTTCCCAGGCAGCAATTGCGGCGGTGGAAAGCGTATCTGGTCGCGAAAATCCAGCAATTTTTGGTCGCAAGGAATAGGGGTTATAGGAGATGCAATTATGGCAAATACACAGCATTTAGCGCTGCTAAAAAAAGGTGCAGTTACTTGGATTGAATGGAGAAATCTCAACCCAAACCTCGAACCGGATCTGAGCGAAGCTAACCTCGCTGAAGCAAATTTTAGAGGTGCGTATCTTGGGCGGTGTAACCTTTTTAAAACAGACTTGTTTAAGGCTAAATTAATTACAGCAAACCTTGCTGAATCTAATCTCAGTTTAGCAAATCTTGCTGGAGCACAACTCCTCGATACTAAATTAGTTAAAGCTAATTTAACGGGAGCAAATCTCCGAGCGGCCGACCTCCGGGGGGCAGATTTGAGCGGGGCTAATTTAATTGGGGCGGACATCAGTGGTGCGATTCTCCAACAAACCGATTTAGGAGATGCGAATTTAATCGGGGCGGCAATGTTTCGAGTTAATGCGATCGGCGCGAACCTCAATCATGCTAATCTCAGTCAAGCCAATCTCAATCAAGCCGAATTGATTGAAGCACATTTTTACGCAGCCAATTTCTCTAAAGCTAACCTCGGGGAAGCTCACTTCACGGGAGCATATCTTTTTAGGGCAAATCTTAGTTTTGCGGACTTGAGTGCTGCCGATTTCCGCTGGACAAACCTCGGTAAAGCTGATTTGAGAGGGGCGAATTTGACAGGGGCAAATCTCAGAGGAGCCAATTTGGCTGGAGCTAATCTCGACGGCGCTCATTTGCAAGGGACAATCATGCCTGACGGCAGCATAGTTTCACAATCAGTAAGTTCGTAGTGAGGACTTCAGTCCTTTCTGTGAGTTTGAGTAAATCAGGACTAAAGTCCTTACTACAAACCAATTTTCTCATCGCTAATCAAGGTTCGTAGTCAGGACTTCAGTCCTTATCTGTGAGTTTGAGTAAATCAGGACTAAAGTCCTTACTACAAACCAATTTTCTCATCAGTAATCAAGGTTCGTAGTGAGGACTTCAGTCCTTATCTGTGAGTTTGAGTAAATCAGGACTAAAGTCCTTACTACAAACCAATTTTCTCATCGCTAATTAATTTCCACGAGCCGGTGATACATTGTACAGTCCTCTAACCGGGCCTGGTACTGCCTCCGACTCTTGCTGCTGCCGCGGTACAAACGGTTCTTGGACTCGGCTCCCAGGAGCGAAACAGCCGCTCGGTTGAGGTGCTACCTGGCAGGCTGCGGGCAAGGCCATAACTGAGGCATCAAAGGGATTGGTGGCATCGGGAACGCGAAGAATAGGGTCGCTGGAAACCTGCCGCTGCATTACTCGTCGGTAGAGGCCGCTGACGCGACTGGCATCGCGCTCGATTTCTTTTTCGGGAAAGGCAACTACGCCGCTGGGGGAACCAATTCCTAGATAGTCGCCCATGTAACCTTGCAAGCTGACGTTGTGATAAAAGTCTCCTGAAGCTTCAAAGAATTGTCGGTTGAAGTTGTCACCAACGGGGCTAAATCGGGCTGTATCTGCTTGAGCAGGTTTGACGGATGCCAGTGCGGCAGAGGCGACAGCGAGAATCAACGCACTGCTGAGGCTTTTTAACTTTTGACTCATAAATTTCAGCTTCTAGATTAATTACGGTTCCAATATAGACTGATTATCGGCGGATTATTTGCGTTTTCTACAAGGTGTTAAGTTATGGATGCTGCTGATTTAAAGGTGTTGCGCGATCGACTTTTGGATTTATTGTGCGAGTTTGCGTACCGCGAGGGCGACTTTGTGCTGTCTTCGGGGCAGAAAAGTTCTTATTATATCAACTGCAAACCGGTGACTTTGCACGCTGAAGGTGCTTTGGCGACGGGGCGCGTACTCTTCTCGATGCTGCCACCTCAAGTGCAGGCTGTGGGCGGTTTGACGTTGGGTGCTGACCCGATTGTAACTGCTGTGAGTGTGGTTTCGGCTCTGGAATGTCGATCGATTCCGGCGCTAATTGTCCGCAAAGAGACGAAGGGACACGGGACAATGGCGTATATTGAGGGGCCTGTGTTGCCTGAAGGGACGAATGTGGCGGTGTTGGAAGATGTCGTAACGACGGGTAAGTCGGCGATGCAGGCGGTGGAGAGGCTGCGGGGTGCTGGCTATAAAGTCGATCGCGTGTTGTCGCTGATCGATCGAGAGCAAGGTGGAGCTCAATTATATCGCGAGCAGGGATTGGATTTTCAGGCTGTTTTTACGATCGCCGATCTCAAAGAATGGATTAGTAGCAAGCAATAGGTAAAAGTGCGATCGCCAATCTCCTAGCCTAAAAAATCGCGTCAACTGCCGCCGAACATTTAATAGCGAGAACGGCGGGCGATCGCATCAAATTCACAGCACTCATTACCACAGACAACCCAAAATGTCAACTCACAATTACAGAAGAACAGTTGAAGAAATCCGTGAGTTAGCTTCGATGTTTTCGCCTTCCGACTTATCTCAAAAGGAAGCATAACTCAGTGTTATACCAAAATTGATAGAAACTCAAGATCAATTTATTGCTATTCTTAGCGTCACTGTTTCAGAGTTAAGCGGATTATTTCAAATAGTAAACTCTTCAACACTTTCAGGAAATATGTTCCTGAAGGATTTAATTGTACTGGCGGACTTTGGGGGAGAAATGATAAAAAGATATCCGCTCAATAAATAGGGGTAACAGCAAAAAAGAAGGTTCACAATCTAGGCACAGCATGGTAAAATAGTATCCGCTCAATAAATCGGGGGAAATCACTTAATGATGAGACTCAAACATCGCAAAATCGTTTCCAACACGGTACTCTACCCCGATTTATTGAGCGGATACCTAAAATCGCCATGCAAAAAATCCGTTTCATTGACTTATTCTCAGGAATAGGCGGCATGAGATTAGCCTTTGAAGCCGCCGCACATTCCTTGAATCTGGAAACAGAATGCGTATTAAGTAGCGAAATCAATCCCGATGCTCAATTAGTCTACCAGACCAATTTTGGCGACACACCTTCAGGCGACATCCGACTAATTGACCAACTTCCAGAACATGATATTTTACTAGCAGGATTTCCTTGCCAATCCTTCTCCTACGCAGGCAAAAAAGCAGGCTTTGGAGACACCAGAGGCACACTATTTTTCGAGATTGTACGGCTGATTGACACTTTCAAGCCTCAAGCATTTATTTTTGAGAATGTGCGAGGACTCGTCTCCCACGACAGCGGACAAACCCTAGAAACTATAAAAAGCGAAATGACCGATCGAGGTTACAGCTTCGATTACTTTATACTCAACAGCTCCAACTTTAGTTTACCCCAAAACCGCGTCCGAGTTTACCTAGTAGGAATTTTAAATGCTTCGCCCCAATTTGGGTTAATTTCCGACTTAGGCCCAAAAGATTCCCATTCCTGCAACCATCAACAGTTATCCTTATTTTCCCCGTTGAGTAAACCCGTCGCAGTTGCAGATATTTTGGAAGACAATCCAGACCAAAAATATGATTGCTCGCCAGAATTTGTCAAGGCATTGAAACCAATCGTTAACAATGATTTAAATCGCTTGCACGGAATCCGATTAATCGACTATCGTGGCGGCAATTCGATTCATTCTTGGGAATTGGGTTTGCGAGGCCAGTGCAGTTTAGATGAAATTGAGTTGATGAATCGTTTTATATTGAAAAGGCGCAATAAAGAATTTGGACATCACCAAGATGGGAAGCTTTTAACTAAAGAACAAATCGCTACTTTTTTTGCTCATCCCAATCTTGATGAAATTCTGGATTTACTGGTTGCCAAGAAGTACCTACAGCGCAACAATGATTTGTATAAACCTGTATCGGGTAACTTTTCCTTTGAAGTCTATAAATTTCTAGATCCGCAGAAGATTTCTGTAACACTTGTTGCCAGCGATGCAAATAAATTAGGTGTTTATCACAACCATAGAGTCCGGCGAATTACTCCCCGCGAAGCCGCACGGTTACAAGGTTTTTCCGATAGTTTTGTACTGCATTCCAATGATGATAAAGCTTACTATCAACTGGGCAATAGCGTCAGTATTAATGTGGTAAAAGCTGTGGCGAAAGAAGTTATGCAGAATGTTTTGTCATCTACCAAACAAAAAGTTAGTGCCTTTTGAATTGGGAAGGGTGGGCGAATTTATCCGCCCGCCCTAGCAATATAGTTAGCTTAGCGCTACAGGTTCCTTAGCAAGAAATTTCTCCAACTCAGTCAAAGCATCGGCATCAACCTTAGTCTGCATCGGACAGAACTTAGGCCCGCACATCGAACAGAATTCCGCAGTTTTGTAGATATCTGCTGGCAAAGTTTCGTCGTGATATTCCTTTGCTCTTTCAGGATCGAGCGATAGCTCAAATTGACGGTTCCAATCGAAATTGTAACGCGCTTTGGAAAGTTCGTCATCGCGATCGCGCGCACCCGGACGGCCGCGCGCGATATCCGCAGCGTGAGCCGCAATTTTGTAAGCAATCAGCCCGTTTCTGACATCCTCAGCATTCGGCAATCCCAAGTGTTCCTTAGGAGTCACGTAGCACAGCATAGCAGTACCGTACCAACCAGCCATCGCCGCCCCAATCGCTGAGGTAATGTGGTCATATCCTGGTGCAATATCAGTCACCAACGGCCCCAAAACATAGAAAGGAGCTTCCGAGCATTCCTCCATTTGTTTCTTGACATTAAACTCAATTTGATCCATAGGTACGTGGCCCGGGCCTTCCACCATTACCTGCACATCATGTTCCCAAGCTTTGCGAGTTAATTGTCCCAAAGTTTTGAGTTCAGCTAATTGAGCTTCATCCGACGCATCGTGAGTGCAACCGGGGCGCAAAGAATCTCCCAAACTAAACGAAACATCATATTTCTTGAAGATTTCAATGATGTCGTTAAAGTGAGTGTAGAGAGGATTTTGTTTGTGGTGGTGTAGCATCCACCGCGCCAAAATTCCGCCACCACGAGAGACAATCCCAGTCAGCCGATTTTTCACCAACGGCAAATGCTCAATCAGAATTCCGGCGTGAATTGTTTGGTAATCTACGCCTTGTTGAGCGTGTTTGTCAATGATGTGCAGGAAGTCATTCGCCGTCAGACTTTCCATATTACCGTGCACGCTTTCTAGAGCTTGGTAAATTGGTACAGTACCGATAGGAACTGGTGAAGCTTTGATAATCGTAGTACGAATTTCATCCAAATTGCCACCGCCGGTGGACAAGTCCATCACGGTGTCAGCACCGTATTTAACTGCTAGTTTAAGCTTGTCAACTTCTTCTTCCATATTGGAAGAGTTCGGAGATGCACCGATGTTAGCATTGACTTTGCATTTAGACGCAATGCCGATCGCCATTGGTTCCAAATTCGTATGATTGATGTTAGCGGGAATAATCATCCGTCCCCGCGCTACTTCGGCGCGGATCAGTTCTCCTGGGAGATTTTCTCGCTTAGCAACAAAGTCCATTTCCTCAGTAATGACACCTTGACGGGCGTAGTGCATTTGAGATACGTTGCTGTGACCCTGACGCTTAGCGATCCATTCGGTACGCATATCTTAATGTCCTTCATAAACAGCTTCCCTCCGCTGGTATTACCCAGACTCAGGTTCTAAGGGTGTTTTCTCAGCCCGGATCTGCGGGCACCCCTAGCTTTAGGCTTATGATACTAGCACTTACGTTGGGCAAAGATTAAATCTTTATAAAAAATTCCACAAATATATAATTTTTCAAGAATTTTAAGAATTTTTATTAAAAATTAAATATCTTTAATTTTGCAATTTATCAATGGTCGTAAAGCGCAGCTATCCCATAGGTAATCGTCCTTTCCCAATTTATGATATTTCTGTCATAAAAAAAGAGCGATTACCCAGAATTCAACAACTAACAAAACAATCACAATTCATCGGGATTAATGCCCATTTGGCGCAACTTTTCTGCCAAACGATCTGCCCGAAGTCGTTCTTCGTCAGCGCGAAGGCTTTCTTGTTGAGCGCGAAGGCTTTCTTGTTGAGCGCGAAGGCTTTCTTGTTGAGCACGTTCCTCCCCTATTAATAACAAATTGCCTTCACTATCCCACCAACGCAACCAAGGCAAATTCATCTCATCATATTCCCCTTGCCAGATTCCCAATTCAACTCCAAGCTGTGGAATCGGATAGCGCCCGCGATCGTTCGGACTCAGGCGCTGATAGCGGTTGTCTTCTAAATGATACATTTCTACAGCCGCTTTTTTCACTTCATAAATCCCGTAAAAAGGAATGCGGATCGCCTGTTCGTAAACCCAGAATTTGCCAGGTTTTTGTTCTGGTTGTTCTTCTCTATCTGGGTCTGGCGGTGGAGTTCTGTCTCGTTCTTCTGAACCGTTCCCCGACACAAATTCAATTGCAATTAGCGGTGCAACGTATTCTTTCCACAATACATAGGAACGCCTCACCTGACCATTTAAAAGTGGCGGTACATTGGGGACGTAAAACCAATCTGGTGCTTCGGCGCCGCGTTCGGGAGGGTCAGTTAAACGCCAATAAATCCCGCAATCTTGACCGATGCGGTACCGTCCGTCAGGGTGAATTTTTTGCAATACAGGCCGCAGGGAATCGGTGAGAATAATGCTTTGAGGCAGTTCTTGAAAGTTTTTCACAAAAGTACCGTCAGACTCTGGCAGTTCGGTGTGGTCTGGGAGATGGGTGACTCCCAATTCAAATGGTTTAGCAACAGTCATAAAACTTTCGCTGATTTGAGGAGTTAAATTAATTATATAGTAAGTCTAAGGTTTTGGTAATTGGGAGTGGGAATCGAAAATAAGATAAAAGTCAGCCTAACCCAAGATTAAATCAATACTCACTACAAAATCGGGAAAAGCCAGCGGCGAAATTTGTTGTCCGCGTTCAAACTTTTGTATTGAAGTGTAGCCATTTATCGTCGGCTGGCGGTAAACTTCCAAACAGTTTTCCTCAAGATCCCACAGCCATACTTCCTGAATTCCAGAACGCGCATAATTAGGAACTTTGACATCGCGATCGAAATCTACAGTGCTATCTGAAACCTCTACTAAAAGCAACACCTCTGATGGTATTGGATGCGCTGTAGCGTAGTAGTCAGAACGAGGTTGCAGCAAGACAACATCCGGTTGAGGTTCAGTCCTTTCTGTCAACTGAATTGGATCTTGAACACCCAAAATAGCACGTCTTCTCTCCAGATCGGAGAACATAGCGATCAGACGCTTTACACAACTTGCATGACGAGTCCCAATTGCTGCCATTTCGATAATTTCTCCTTCGATCAATTCGACTCTGTTATTTTTATTAAAAACACCTACTTTAATCATCAGGTGATATTCTGGCACTGTAAATAGCCGTCTTTTCATTTCAACAGACATAACTATTCTCCTTTTTTCGCAGTTAGTTTAAGCGGGAGCATCTCTATTTTGCAAAAAGCATTTTTTTTATTATAGTGCGAGCTTAAGAGCTCGCGATTTGTAGCATACGCGAGCGGGGACAGCACTATAAATGCAAAACTGAGATGCTCCCGTTTAAGCTTACTATTTTTTTAACCCAAGATTAAATCAACACTCACTGTCAACTCAGGAAAAGCCAGTGGTGAAACTTGTTGATCGCGTTCAAATTTTTGCACTGAAGTGTAGCCATTTGCGGTGGGATTGCGGTAAACTTCTAAACAGTTTGCTTCCAAATCCCATAACCATACTTCCTGAATGCCCGATCGCGAATAATTTGGTATTTTCACATCGCGGTCATAATTAACGGTACTATCTGCTACCTCTACCAACAGCAAAACATCCTCGCTATTTGGCAGGGATTCTTCATAAAAATCAGCGCGACGCTGTACTAAGGCAATATCAGGTTGAGGCTCAGATCGATCGCCAATGCTAATAGGATTTTGCACCCGGATGATAGCACGTGTTCGCACCCGATCGCCAAAAAACTCTGCCAGGCGATCGACACGGGCGGCGTGGCGCCTACCAATTGCTGCCATTTGGATAATTTCTCCTTCGATAAGTTCCACTCGTTCGCGATCGCTAAAAACACCAGCTTCACTCATCAGGTGATATTCTTGCACTGTAAATAGCCGTCTTTGCATTTTCACAGACATAACTATTCTCCTTTTTTAGCATTTGGCATAAGTTTACCATTTTTGCCAAAAATATTCCAATACAGCTCAGTTGCGCTGTACCTTACAACTAACTCTCCGAAGATTCATCGACTTGTGGCTGGTTTTGAGTATCTTTTTCACCGGCTGCAAATCCTTCTGTATCTTGTTTTAATTCTGAGGCAATTGTGCCTCGATCGCGCCAAGCTTCGGCATTTTCTGGCTTGATAGCAATGGCTCGATCGTATGCTGCCATTGCTTCTTCGTAGCGCTTTAATTGCGACAAAGCTGTACCGCAGTGGTGCCAAGCATCGTAGGATTCTGGCTGAATTGCGATCGCCTTTTCGTAAGCTGCGATCGCTTCTTCATGGTGCTGCAATTTTGCCAAAGATTCGCCTTTGCCAAACCAAGCTTCGTAACACTTGGAATTAAGCGTGATTGCTTGGGAGTAAGATGCAATTGCTGCTTCGTGTTGTGATAGTTTGTCGAAAGCTGCGCCTCGGTTGTGCCACACTTCAAAATCCTGCGGTTTAATGGCAATTGCTTTGTCGTAGGATGCGATCGCCTCTTGATGGAGCTGCATTTTTCCCAGCACGGCGCCTCTATTGTACCAAACTTCGTATTTGTCGGCCCGGATATCGAGAGCCCGATCGTAAGAAGCAACAGAATCAGCGTAGCGGAGCAATCTCCACAGCATATTACCTCGATTGTACCAAGTCTCGTATCTCTTGGGATTGAGCTCAAGAGCGCGATCGTAAGAATCGACTGCGGCGGCGTACTGCTGTACTTTACCCAGCATCGCACCTCGGTTGTGCCATATTTCGCTGTCGGTTGTTTTGATAGCCAGGGCGCGATCGTAACTGGCGATCGCCTCTTCGTAATGCTGCAATTTACCCAACAAAGCTGCTATGCTGTGCCAACAACCGTATTTTCTCGGCTCGCTCGCACTTGCTCGCTCGTAACAGGCGATCGCCTCTTCGCACCTCTGCAATTTTCCCAGCAAATTCGCTTTATTGTACCACGCTTCGTAGTGATCCGGTTTAATTAATATTGCTTGGTCGTAACTGGCGATCGCCTCTTCATGACGCTGCAATCTAATTAACACATTGGCGCGCCAATACCACGCCTCATCCGCATTCTTGTTCGTTAAAATAGCTTTTTCTACGCAGGCTAATGCCTCATTGTAATTGCCCTGAAAATAAAGCTCTTCGACTTGCTTTATACAATCGTCAGCAATCAAATTTTGTCCGTCACTAGCAGGTGCTGTTGCAGAAGTTTGTGCATTATTTAACTGCCGCTGAGGTGCGAGTTTGACAGCTTCTTTGGCAACAATTGCCGGAACCTGGGAAATTTCCTGAACAATTTGAGATTTTTTCTCGTCAACTTCTGTTACCAACACTTGCAGGCGCATGATAAATTGAGATTTGAGAGTCTCAATTTGCTCGACGGAAGATTTGGAAAGTTCAGTTTCTCTAGTTAAAAAATCAAGTGATTGTTTAGCTGCACTCATTTGTGCCTCTAATTCATCCCTCATTTTTTGAGTCAGTTGGCGAGAGTTGAGCAACTCTGATTCCAACACACCAATGCCGTGCAATCTTTGATTGGCGTCAGCAACCAACTGTTTGACTACCAGCCTGCGGATCGCCCAAAAAAAGGCGATTGTCACCGGTGGCAAAATAGTACCCAGAATTAATAAAATATTCAGCAGAGTTATCGTATTATTAAAACCATATCCAGTTTCTGCACTGCCAGTCCGTGGAGAGAAAAAATCGAAAGCGTCGCGAACTTGGGGACTGCTTTTAACCCCAGTTTCGATTAATTTAGCCAGCCATGTTTCTTGTAAAGATTGAGTCAGTTCATCGGTGGCTCTAGCAGCAGGATTTGCCTTGGTTTTAACAGCAGGAGATAATTCAGCGCCGGCCGCTGCTACCAGCAAACCAGTCTGCGATTTTACCGCAATTCGTGGGGAAAATTGTTCGTCGGCGATCGTCTCGGGCGCGCTCATTGACTCCGCCGGACGAGAGACGGTATTATTTATGGCATCAACAAAGTTGCTGGCCTGCGGTGTCTCACCAGAGATGGGAGGTGCAGCCGGAGCGGCGTTAGTTTGAGCAGTTACATTCTGGGATGCGAGGGCGGCCAGAGTCAAGAGAGCTACATTTGAGACTCGCATAAACGTCAACTCACCTAGGAGAAATTAGTGTTGTTTGTCAGCAGATCGGGCGATCGACCTCATACTCTCAGCAGTGACAATAGCTTTGATGAGGAATTCTGGGTTACTATCTCCAAAATACGGGCTGCGTCTGACTTGTCAGGAAAAGTCCCAATAATACTCGCCACATAACTTGTGTCAAAGAACACTTTCTCGCACCTAATCCGCCTCCAATCATCCTCGGAATCATCGGGGCGGCTTCACCAATCTGCACAATTTGCCTCATATCCGCCTAAACCGCCCCAACTGATCCGATTTGTACCTCTAAACCGCAGCTAAAACTGCTGACTGTTGCTGTTGTACCGTCGCTGCATCTAAATCGGCACCGTAAATTTCGCAGCTATTATTCGGACTTTCAATCAGCTTAATCTTGTGCAACTCAGCGCCCAATTCCCGTATGGGCGATCGCAACAATTGCCCGATCCGAACCGCAATATTCTCCGCCGTTGGCACAACCTTCTCAAAATAAGCAATATCCTTATTTAAAAAAGTGTGATCGAAAGGTTCAACAACATAATCATCAACAGCTTTTTGCAAAGCTCCCAAATCAGCAATCATCCCAGTCCGCGTATCAATTTCCCCTTTAACAGTCACCTCTAAATGATAGTTGTGACCGTGACCGTTAGGACGAGCACATTTGCCATAAATTTCCGAGTTTTCTTCAAAACTTAAATCGGGACGAGCCAACCGATGGGCGGCACTAAAATGAGTGGACAGAGTTAGATAAGCTTCCATGCCATTTCCTAAATATTCAGCCCAAAGTTCCGGGTGTTCAAACAATTGAATTTTGCTCACAGGCAAATGAGGAGCTAGCCGCAGCCAAATTTGCCGTGCTATGTTTTCGGTAGTTGGCAGAGTCTGCCCAAATTCCGGCCATGCTTCGTTAAGGTAAGAAAAATCGAGATCCTTGGTAACTTCCCGCTTGATGACGTGTTTGACATCAGACAGGTTGAGCACCATGCCGTACTCGTCGAGTTCTCCTATCATGGAAACGTAAAGAACGTAATTGTGTCCGTGTCCCGGTGCGCGGGCAGTTGGGCCAAACCGTTCAAAGTTCTCGGCTTCGCTCAACTCCGGCAGCCAGTACCGGTGACTCGCCGAAAACTGTGCCCGACGATTGATGATGCACTGCATAAAAGTCAAGTAAGGTAAGCTTGTTAAGTTCTGTAAAGGACTTACTTCTTAAGGATAAACTAATTTTTGCTGGAATTTTTCGATAATTTTAGGGTGCTGCGAATGAATTTCTACCAATTTTTGAGATATTGGCAACACGTTGCCTCACCAGCCGCTGGGCTTATGGTACGCCACAACACAGATATCACGGGCAGAAAATACCGCTACAAAACCGTTTCTCGCCATCAGTTGCTTTTCCATCAGCTAAGAATCTTTGAGAAAGTGCGATTCCCAACAGGGTAGCTGCGCTTGACGACCTTTTTGCAACACAGCGCACTCTACACTTCGGGTTTTTCGCATAAACTCTGCCACAGTCAGGAGTTTGCGGTTCAGTTGCCAGCAAAACTAATCATCCATCACCAATTACTCATTACCAAATCTTAATGAATTGGATTACTGAACAAGCCGATCGCTTTTTTGAAAATTTGTATGGTGCGATCGCAACTCCGCTATTTTATATCGGGGACACTCATCTGTCCATTAGTGCGATCGTCAAACTGATAATATTAGCTATATTAGCCTTCGTTATAGCTCGTCTCATCAGTGAAGGAATCAAACGCAGCCTGCTAGTTAGGATGGGATTGGATCGGGGCAGTCGGGAAGCAATTTCCACCATCATCAGCTACATCTTAGCAACCCTTGGCTGTATATTCGTCATGCAAGGTGCAGGGCTCAACCTCACCTCTCTGACAGTCTTAGCTGGCGTCGTCGGCATTGGTTTCGGCTTCGGCTTGCAAAATCTCGCCAGCAACTTTATCAGCGGTCTGACCCTACTATTTGAGCAGCAAATTCGAGTCGGAGACTTTATTGAGATTGACCATTTATTAGGAACAGTTGAAAATATTTCCATCCGTTCCACAATTATCAAAACAATCGACGGACTATTTGTAATCATACCAAACATCAAGTTTGTCGAAACCAACATTATTAACTGGAGTTATAGAGACCCCAGATGCCGCGTCCACATCCCCGTCGGCGTTGCCTATGGAACTGACCCAGTATTAGTTACAGAAGCACTGTTAGTCGCTGCGAGACTGGAATCGAATATCTTATCACATCCTTCTCCGAAAGTTTGGTTTCGCGGGTTTGGAGATAACGCTTTAGATTTTGAACTTTTAATTTGGATTGACCAGCCACAGAAAAGCGATGAAATTAAAAGTGCGGTCAACTTTTTAATAGATTATGAATTGCGCCACCGCAATATCGAAATCCCATTTCCCCAGCGGGATTTGTGGCTGCGGAACCCGCAAGAGTTAACCAAACATTTTCACAATAATCACAAAGACGATAATTCAAACGGTCAAGTTTACCCCCAGAATGCCAAACATTCAGCCGAACTCAAATCTAATTCCACCGTTTCCGAGCCTAAAAAGCAAGGGGTTAAATCCCCTAATAATTGGACGCTACGAGATTTGTTGCGGCGAGTAACTTATTTTGAACAGTGTACAGATGTAGAACTGCGGCAGTTAATTGAATACGGCTACCGACAACTTTTTCCAACAGGACAGATTGTCTGCAATGAAAATGACCCTGGCGATTCTTTTTATATTATTCTTTCTGGTTCTGTAGAAGTTCTTTCTCAAAAAGCCGATCAGTACATTGCGACGCTTCACGAGGGCGAGTTTTTTGGGGAAATCTCTTTGCTGTTGGGAACTCCGAGAACGGCGACTGTTAAAACTAGCGAAGATGCAATTTTGTTTGTGGTGGAACGCCACGACTTGCAAAAACTTTTAACAGAACAACCGAATTTGGCAGATCAGATTGCTCAAAAATTGTCCGAACGCCAGCAAGCTTTGAGAGATTTGGGATTGTTAGAGGGCGACTCTCTGGAACAAACTCCTTTTATTAAAATCCGGAAGCGAATTCAAGTTCTTTTTGGAATTTGACATTCAGAACTCATTGGGAATTGGGAATTGGGAATTGGGAATTGGGAATTGGGAATTGGGAATTGGGAATTGGGAATTGGGAATTGGGAATGAATTAGAAGTTATTTGTTATTTGTTATTGATAGCCCGCAACAAATAACCAATAACAAATAACCCATAACCAATAACCATAACTTCTTCACTAACTTCTAATTTTCAATTCCTCCTGTGCTTCCCGCCGCAGTCTAGCAGCAATTCTAAACAGTTCTTGACCTGTGTGCAAATGGCGATCGTCATAATTGAGGGTAAATAAATGCAATTCTTCTATGCCATCTCCCACTTGATTGATGCAGTAGTAAAGATGGGCCGCAACTCCGGCTACATTAGATGGATTGGGCATCACCCTCAGAAAGTCATTAGCTTTTGAAAGAAAATCGCGACAGGTTTCGATATAAGCTTGAAACTTTTCGATCAGTTCATCATCGAACGGATCTGCTGACAATTCGTTTATTTCCTTTTTCAGCGGCTTCAAGATGTTGTTGAGTATTCGATTGACTGGTTTGTATACTTTAATCAGCCACTGTTCCATGTGTTCGTCGGCGTCCCGCGCTGCTTGTTGTCGCTGGCGGGTGACGTTTGGTGCGTAGGGCGATTGCTCTTCGCTGGGCTGGGAGATTTGGCGATCGTAAGATTGTCTTTGCTGGGCATCTCCTAATATTTCATAGGCTGCATTGAGGCGAACAATCTCTTCGTGACCGGCTGTTGAACTCTGGCTGTCTGGATGAAATATTTTGACTAAACGGCGGTATGCTTGTTTAATCTCGGCTTGGGTTGCGGTTGGGCTAATTTTTAGGGTTTTGTAGTGATTGGTAACAGAAGACACGCTATTATTTCCTTGAAATATGGATAATCTGCGAAAAAGTGCTTGACAAAAATATCATTATTTGCTAATATACTAAGTATTTAGATGATATAAATGCCAAAAAATGTAAGTAAAAAACCTAAGTTTTCAAATTACCATAAATCTATTTTATAAAAATATTGATGCTTTTAAAGTTTGTAGTGAGGACTTCAGTCCTCTCTGTGGAAAGTTGAGTTAAGAAGGACTTGCATTCCTGACTACAAACAACTGTTAAGAAGAACTTGCATTCCTGACTGCAAACAACAAAGCCAAGCAGGGCGTAAAGTTTACGCCCTGCCCTCAGTTTCTGCAACTCGCGCCGGAGGCTAGTTTAGTTGACAGCCACCGCCAGATTCAGTTCTGGATCCTGGAACAAGGGAGTGCTGAGATAGCGCTCGCCGAAGCTAGGCTGAATCATCACAATCAATTTACCTGCATTTTCAGGACGCTTGCCGACTTTCAAAGCTGCACACAGTGCCGCACCGCTGGAAATACCGGACAAAAGTCCTTCTTCTCTGGCTAAGCGGCGCCCGTAGGCGATCGCCTCGTCATCGGTAACAATGATCACTTCGTCGATCGCATCAACATTCAGCACGGGCGGCACAAAACCAGCACCAATACCTTGAATTTTGTGAGGCCCGGGCTTTCCGCCCGACAGAACTTGACTGTTTGCTGGTTCAACTGCGATCGCCTTAAACTCGGGTTTCCGGGACTTAATCACCTCTGCAACACCAGTAATCGTGCCGCCAGTGCCGACTCCAGAAATCAGGAAATCCACCTCGCCGTCGGTATCTGCCCAAATTTCCTCAGCCGTTGTCGAACGGTGAATGTCCGGGTTGGCTGGATTCCGAAACTGCTGCAACATATACGCATTCGGAGTTTTGTCTACAATCTCTTGAGCGCGCCGAATGCAGCCACTCATGCCTTCAATGCCGGGAGTCAATTCTAGTTGAGCTCCGTAAGCTCGTAACATCGATCGACGTTCCGTGCTCATCGTATCCGGCATGGTCAAAATCAACTGGTAGCCCTTTGCGGCCGCCACCATTGCTAGAGCAATTCCGGTATTGCCAGATGTCGGTTCTACTAAAACCGTTTTCCCGGGAGTAATCAGCCCTTCTGCCTCGGCTTGATTCACCATATTGACACCAATCCGGTCTTTTACTGATGCTGCCGGATTCATGCCTTCGAGTTTGACTACAATCCGAGCCAAGCAGCCTTCGGCTTGGGGAATGCGGTTGAGTTGCACCAGGGGTGTGTGCCCCACCAATTCTGTAATGTCGCCAGCAATACGCATAATCTTTGTCTGCTTGTTGTTGAAAGTAAATGTTAATTCCTAGTTGGCAATATTAAGCTATTGCGTATTGAGATTTAACTTTTAGGGCTGGCTCTCTCGCCTACCGCACTGATTGTTTGAAAAAACAGGATTTTGAAAATTAGACGCGCGTCGGCTTAACTAGATGTAATACATAATATTGAGCTGCCGTCTGCCATTGCGTTTTTCGCACAGATCTTGTAGCGTATATTTTTGCAACACCGAGTTGGCGATCGATCGCGCTTCTTGCCAAACTTCCCAAATCACAGCACTTTCTACAGTTTGAGCAGGCGAGTCTTTTTCAGAGCGATCGAAGTCTGAGCCTTCGAGACAGTTGATAATTTCGAGCAGTGTAATTTTCCACGGTTCCCGCGCCAAGATATAACCACCCTTAGCTCCTCGCTGGCTGCGAATCAGCCCGCAGCGTCTCATGGTAGCGAGCAACTGTTCTAAATATCGATCGGGAATATTTTGCTGAGCAGCTATCTGGCGAATTTGCAGGGGTTCGCCCTCATCGTAGCAATCGGCCAGCTCCAGCAAAGCTAAGATTGCGTATTCGCTTTTACAGGAGAGTTCTACCATAGTTGCACTTGAAAGTACCAGAATTCTCAACTCCGAAGTCAGATTTTAGAATCATTCTCAATTTTGAGTTCCAAATTCTCACTCCTCACCTTTGATTATACTCCGGTTCTCCACTAGAGTTTACTGACTTCCATCAATTCCTTGCAAAAAAGGCTCGCAGGGCGATCGTATGTATCGCTCATTAATCCACAGTCTTATCCTCGTGGTGGCTTCCGTCAAGCACTCTCATCTACAGTATAAAAGTCAAGTAATGATGGAACATCAAAGCAGGGAAGTTCAACTTGCAAATACTTATCTCCACATAGATTCTCTGGTTTACCATCTCTATACATAATAAGAGCTTGAGCCTGCGCCCACATCGCCACTTCTTTTCGTTCCATGTCATTGAGTCTAGAGGCAATTGTTTGCAAAGCTTTCAAAGTCAGCGCTTGATCGAGTACCCCCGAAATCATTGTCATTTCATAACAATGTTCCATATATTCGTAGGGAATCTGCTCGTATGGGGGGGGCGGAGCGACACGCTTCAAATGCTGGTAGATCTCGGTTCTGCGATCGAAATCCACCAATTCCTCAATCAAAGGCAATATCGGCACTAAGACGGCGGGTGGAGGAATTTTTCTGTGATACTTACGGGAATTTGGTGAAAAATAGGCAATCCGAAGAGTTATTCCCCACTCTCTCATCGCTCTTTCGGCTTCAGGACAGAAAAAATGAAACCTGACCCATTTCTCTAAATCAATGGCCACATCCCGTCCCATCTGCTGTGCCAGCAGCGACAACGCCTTCACAATTACCTGCCGTACCAGTTCGCCCCGCTCCCCATCTGGACTTCCTGTCCAATCCCTCATGCGATTGTGAGTCTCATGCTCAATAAAAGCCTGGGTATAAATCGACTCCCAGATAGACGGTTGCTCTAGTAGAGCATTTGGCAATCCCACCAGCGGTAAAAAAGGAGCAGCCCAAGGTAGAGTTGGTAAAGACAAAGCTCTCAAGTAATGCGAGCTTTCAATGTCTTTCCAAGAAAAATCAAGTTCCAAACAGTTTAGTTTTGTCATAAATGATCGTGTCTATCAAGGCTTAGAACGTAACTCTAACCCCAGAAGCCTTGCAATTATTTCTAATGTAACCAGAGCAGCTCCTGCTACCCCTGCTCCTACCCATAAAACACTGTATTAAGCTGTTCTGCATTTAAACTTTACAGTCAAAATTTGATGAAGTTCTTGTGGGGTAGGCGTCTCGCCCGCACAAAAAATACAATTTAGATGTAGAACAGCTTATCACTCATTAATCCAAAGTCTGATCCTCGTGGTGGCTTCCGTCAAGCACTCTCATCTAAAGCAGAAAAGTCAAGTAATGATGGAACATCAAAGCAAGGTAGTTCAACTTGCAAATACTTATCTCCACACAGATTCTCTGGCTTACCATCTCTATACATAATCAGAGCTTGAGCCTGCGCCCACGTTACCACTTCTTTTCGTTCCGTGTCATTGAGTCTAGAGGCGATTGTTTGCAAAGCTTTCAAAGTCAGCGCTTGATCGAGTACCCCCGAAATCATGGTCATTTCATAACAATGTTCCATATATTCTTCGGGAATCTGCTCGTATGGAGGTGGTGGGGCAACACGCTCCAAAGCATGATTGATCTCGGTTCTGCGATCTAAATCCACCAATTCCTGAATTTCTGGCAATATCGGCACTAAGACGGCGGGTGGAGGAATTTTTCTCTGATACTTACGGGAATTTGGCGAAAAATAGGCAATCCGAAGAGTTCTTTCCCACTCTCTCATCGCTCTTTTGGCTTCAAGACAGAAGAAGTGAAACCTGACCCATTTCTCTAAATCAATTGCCACATTCCGTCCCATCTGCTGTGCTAGCAGGGGCAACGCCTTCGTGACTACCTGCCGTATCACTTCGCCCCGCTCCCCGTCTGGACTTCCTGTCCAATCTCTCAGACGATAGTCAGTCTCATACTCAATAAAAGCCTGGGTATAAATTGACTCCCAGATAGATGGTTGCTCTAATAGAGCATTTGGCAATCCCAGCAACGGTAGGAAAGGAGCCGCCCAAGGCAGAGTTGGTAAAGACAAAGCTCTCAAGTAATTCCAGCTTTCCCAATCTTTCCAAGAAAAATCAAGTTCCAAACAGTTCTGTTTTGTCATAAATGATAGTGTCTATCAAGGCCTAAAACGTAAGTCTAACCCTAGAAGCCTTGCAATTACTTCCAATGCGATCAGAACAGCTCCGCCTACCCCCGCTGCTACCCATAAAGCACCGTCTCTTACCTGTGCGCCAAGCTCATTTGCCCGTGCCAGTAAGCTACTTCGGTTTCTGATATCTGGCTCTTCAGGAGGTTGTTTTTGACTATACTCCACAGCTTGATCATAGGCATCCTGCATTGTAGACCCGCCGTATCCATCCGGATCATAATCATCACAATTGTCCATTTTTTCAAGATCATCGAGCAATTTTTTCAACTCTTTTTGCACTTTATCGTACTTCTCTATATGTCCGTCCCAAGAACCGGGATCGCCAGTCACAGTAGTCCGGCGACCTGATAAGGGAGGAATTCGTGGGACGGGAGGATTGCTGATTTCACGACGCCGATGATAAAGATCCTGATCGTCTAAGCGCAGATCGTCGAAGCGTTTTTTCAACTCTTTACCAAGAGCTATAATTTTCTCTATGAGTGTTAAGCATGGATCATCGGGAGCAGCAGCAATCAACCCCAAAGGATTACCACCGATCGCAATCACAGCCGGAATAGCACCTTTTGGTATGATATTCGGATTAAACTTCTCAACAGCCCGCGTTTTCAAAGCGTAAGCAGGATTTTCAACAGTCTTAATAATTTCCTCCACATCAAAGACATAAGCATTTCCGCTACCACCCAGCGTAGGATAAGAGCCAATTAGATACTTCCCATCACCAGAAAGAGTCACATTATTAGTTAAAACCCCCGGCACCGGTTCAGTAGCCGCCACTAATTTCGGATTAGGCCCCAACGGATCTTGAATAATCCCAATATTCCCCCCCGCCAGCGGATCTTCACCCAAGATGATTTTTTTACTATTACGACCGGCCACAAACGCATACTTCCCGTCCTTAGTCATCGTGACAGCCACCCCCTCATTCACCTCAAAGACATTGGTATTATTAGTCAGCGTTAAATTCGTGTAGAGAGTTGTGGGAACCCAATTCAGAGGGTCATCACTCACCATCAGCACTCCAAAACCGCAGGAGTCTACCGTCTAATTATTCGTATCGACATCTAAAGTCGTAACCCCAGGGGCAATTTCTATCAGTCAGCGGATTGCCTTCAAGGTAGGCTTCTAAGATGTGAATTAAAGATTTTAACATACTAATGTCAGAAATTCGATTGTTAGCGAGGTCGAGCCTTCTTAAGCTGGTTAAAGATTTTAATTCGCTCACGTCAGAGATTTGATTTTCGCTAAGGTAGAGTTCAGTCAGTTTAGTCAGAGATTTCAGCGAACTAATGTCAGAAACTTGATTGTCAGCGAGAGAAAGTACCGTTAATGTCGTCATAAATTTTAGCGATCTAACATCGGAAGTATGATTGTTAGTGAGATCGAGAAACGTTAAATTAATTCCAGATAACATATTAATATTAAAGATATTATTATGACCCAGATCGACTTCAGTTAACTTGGTCATAAATCTCAATGAACTAATATCTGATATTTGATTCTCGTAGATATATAGTGTAGTTAGGTCAGTCAAAAATTGCAGGGGACTAATGTCTGATATTTGATTTTTATAAATAAACAAGGTATTTAGATTAGTTAGAGATTTCAATGGACTAATGTCTAATATTTGATTTTTATGCAAGTATAAACTTTTTAATTTCTTGAGAAATTGTAACGGAGTAATATCAAATATTTTGTTCGCATCTAGCGAAAGGTATGTTAGATTTGTTAAAGATTTTAAGGGATTAACATTTGAGACTTGATTATCGGTTAGGCTTAGTTTATTCAAATTATTCAAATTATTCAAATTATTAAGAGATTTAATTTGATTATATCTGAGATTCAATACAGTTAGCTTCGTTAAATCCTTCAAGGGTGCAATGTCTGAAATTTGATTGCCAAAAAGGGCTAACTCTGTTAAATTAGTCAGATGTTTTAACGGAGTGATATCAGAAATTTTGTTGTTACAATCTAAATTAAGAATAGTTAGATTGGTCAATGAGCTAAGCGGGCTAATATCAGAAATCTCATTAACACTGAGACTTAGCTTCTTTAAGTTCGTTAAAGATGAAAGAGGACTGATGTCAGTTATTTGCTCGCCATCAATGCTAAGTTCAGCACGGCTAGAAAGCTTTTTGCTAGCTTTAACGCAGTCGGTTGTGTCAAGTTCCCGCAACATAACTTCGATAGTATGCCTAGTAGACGAACTCAAATTAGTTTTATTTACACACCAGTCAGCAAAGGTAGGATAAATCATTGTTTGTATGTGTTGTTTAAATAAAAGTGAATTGCATCCACTTACAACAATAATTAAAGCTACACAAAAGGTGAAGGTGACTTTAAAATAGTACATACATAGAACTTTCGGTACTCTCTTCATTTGCTATCGCTCCTGTGATTTAAGTTTTTAATAAAAGTGAAATCGTTGTTACAATCGTTTTATTTATTAATATTCACAGCTATAAAAAGGCAATGGGCACTTTTTATCGATCGACGGATTTCCTTCGAGGTATAATCGCTGAACGTTAATTAAACGATCGAGCATACTAATGTCAGAAATTCGATTGTTAGAAAGGTCTAGCTTTGTTAAGCTGGTTAAAGATTTTAATGAACTTACGTCAGATATTTTATTTTCGCTAAGGTATAACTCAGTCAGTTTAGTCAGAGATTTCAGTAGACTAATATCCGAAATTTGATTGTCAGAGAGGGAAAGTATAGTTAAGGTGGTCATAAACTTTAATGAACTCACATCTTCAATTCGATTATTAGTAAGCTCAAGAGACGTTAAATTAATCCCATATAAAATACTAATATCAAAAATTTTATTATGGCCCAAATCGACTTCTTTTAAGTTACTCATGAATCTCAATG
This sequence comes from Microcoleus sp. PH2017_34_RAT_O_A, assembly GCF_020737885.1. Classification (NCBI taxonomy): domain Bacteria; kingdom Bacillati; phylum Cyanobacteriota; class Cyanophyceae; order Oscillatoriales; family Microcoleaceae; genus Microcoleus; species Microcoleus sp. PH2017_34_RAT_O_A. Next base: position 98,676 of record NZ_JAEQDD010000021.1, read on the forward strand.
AACTAATGTCTGATATTTGATTCTCATCAATGTAAAGTTCAGTTAGATTAGTCATAAATTTGAGTGAACTAATGTCTAAGATTTGATTTATTCCCAGCAATAAGGTTTTGATATTAGTCAAATATTGCAGGGTACTAATGTCTGATATTTGATTTCTAGACAGAAGTAATTCAGTTAGCTTGTGAAGCGATTTCAAGGGACTAATATCAGAAATTTTATTTGCCCCTAGCGAGATATATGTTAGATTTGTTAAATATTTTAAGGGATTGACATTCGAGATTTGATTATCGTTTAGGCTTAGCTCCTTCAAATTTTGCAAATTTTGCAAATCTTTGAGAGATTTAATTTGATTATATCTGAGATCCAATAAAGTTAGCTTCGTTAAATTCTTCAGGGGTGCAATGTCTGAAATTTGATTACTAAAAAGGGCTAACTCTGTTAAATTAGTCAGAGAACTCAGCGGGCTAATGTCAACGAGTTCAGATCCGACGATACGCAGCTTGGTGAGACTGGAAAGCTTCTTGTTAGCTTGGGCGCAGTCAGTTGTCCGAACCTGCCGCAACAACACTTCAACAGTATGTTTAGCAGAGGGAGTCAAATTAGTTTTATTTTTACACCAATCAGCAAAGGTGCGGTAACTTGCTGTTTTCACTTGTACTTGTGCCTGTTGTTTAAGAGGTGTAAGCACACTGTATCCACTCAAAACAAGTGTTAAAGACACACACAAAATGAGTATAAATTGAAAATAATACCTACCTAGAAGTTGCTGTATTCTTTTCATTGGATAATAAATTTTTATTAGTAGTTTGATTTGAACGTAAGACTTGCTATAATCTCTCACTCAGAAGAGAGATTATAGCAAAGATACTATTAGCGTAGGCGCAATAGATGATTGCCAGCACGCCCTGCGCCCAAACCTTTGGGAAAATTACCAGAAGTCCGATTGCTTTTGTAAACTTTAATATTTTCTTCTTTGTTTCCATAGGATGCAGGTACATCAAGTAAGTTATGCTCGTAAAGACCATAAATTGACCACTTACTAATAACCCTTGTTACTTCATTCCCCGAAATGGCTGCCACAATTCCTGAGTGTTGAATTTGCCCTTTGTTGTCTCGATAAATTACCACATCACCCACAGATGGATTCTGCGCGACGGAATACTTATTGTCTGTTAGAATTTTTTCTACTTCACCATTATTAATCCATTCTGCCCCTGCTAAAAATAGACCTCTTGCAAAATAATTTTATGATATAATGGAAAGTTTTGCTTTACTGGATTGAATCCCAATTCTTAACTTATGTTTACTTTTGCCTTACTAG